>JACQRF010000029.1 GCA_016206635.1 Candidatus Omnitrophota bacterium | reverse complement strand
GGACTGGACTGCGCGGAGGCCGCCGCCCGCGTGATGGCCGATGCCCTCGGTTGGGACGCCGCCGGCATCCGCCGACAGGTCGAAACCTACCGCGCCGAAGTCCTCGCCCAGCACGTCAGCACCTAAACCGGCAGGGGGTGGACCCCAGACGTTGACAAATGGGGGATTTCGTGTCATACTATATGACATGGAAGGCCACTGGGTGTTGGCTGGGGCGGGGGATCGGGTGCTGCGATTCGTCCGGCTGACCAAGACGGGACGGAGGAGCGGCACGGTGAGCCCGGTGCTGACGGTGCGGGAGGTGTGCCGCCGCCTGCGGAAATCCCGTCGTCAGGTGTACCGGTATGTCCAAGACGGCGTGCTGCAGCCCTGCGCCAGAATCTTGGGGCAATGGTTGTTCCCCGCCGAAGAAGTTGCCCGATGTACCCCCCGCGGCATCCCGGCAATGCTCAAGCCGATCTTCTGGGATACGCCGCTCTCCCGGGTCATCCCGGCGCGCCACCGAGACTTCGTGTTGGCCCGGGTGTTGGAATACGGCGATTGGGCCGCCGTCCGCTGGGCGTTCCAGATGTACTCGCGAGAGGGCATCGCCGCGTTCCTGAAGGGGCGCGGGGCCGACCTGCTCTCGGAGCGGTCTTGGATGTTTTGGAGTACGGTGTTGACCCGCAGACCTCCGCATCAGCCGCCGAAGTCCTGGCGGCGGCCGGGTCGGCACTGGGGGGGACTCCCATGACTCGACAGGCCGAGGTGGTGCCGGTGGTCCTCCGCACGCTGCTGGGCCGGTTGGCGGCGATCGGGGCCACGCAGGACTTCTATCTGGCCGGCGGGACGGGTTTGGCGTTGCGCCTGCGCCATCGGCGGTCCGTAGACCTCGATTTCTTTTCTCGGACGAATCGGCTGGCGTTCGAGGAACGGCGCGATCTTCACGCACGGCTCCGGCGCTTGCCGGACTGGGTGGTGGTGGAAACCAAACACGGCACTCTCCACGGAACCGTGGGACGAACCCGCATCAGCTTCTTCCACTATGATGCCCCGTTGCTCAAACCACCAGTCCGGTGGAAGGCCGTCCGGATCGCCTCCCTCGAGGACATCGGCGTGATGAAACTCGGCGCCATCATCGGCCGCGGCTCTCGGAAAGACTTCGTGGATCTGTACGTCATCTGCCGCCGAATCCCCCTGCGGCGGCTCCTGGCCCTGGGGCCCAGAAAATTCACCAGAAGCCGCGATTTCACGCTCCAGGCGCTGAAGGCATTGTCCTACTTCCAGGATGCTGAGCGGGAGCCGGCGATCACGATGCGACCGCCTGTGGCGTGGAGCGAGATCACCGCATTTTTCCAGCGCGAGGTGCGGAAGCTGACCGGCCTTGGATTCAAGGGCAGGTCACGGCGATCGACCTCGGCCAAGCCGCGTAACCTGACGGTCGCCATGCACGAGGGGGTCTGACCCCAAGGGGTCAGACCCTTTGTCGTGGTCCCCCTCGTGTTATAATCAATCATTCCCATGCCCGCCACCGTGGCCATCGTTCGGTGTCCATCCTATGAGCCGGCCGTCGTGGACCGCGCCCTCGACGAGGCGTTCCAGCTGCTGGGCGGGCTCGGGCGCTACATCAAGCGCGACGAGCAAGTGCTGCTGAAACCCTCGTTGCCGGCGGCGGCCGCCCCCGATGAGCACGCCACCACCCACCCGGAAGTCGTCGCCGGCGTCATTCGCCAGGTCCAGCAGGCCGGCGGGCGGTGCTTCATCGCCGAGAGCCCAACGTTCGGGTCGCTGGCGCGCGTGGCGGAGACGGCCGGCGTGGGCGCGGTCGCCCGGCGTTACGAGGCGCCGTTGGTGGAGCTGAATCGTCCGACCCACCTACCGGTCAAGAACCCGCTCACGGGCCGATGGTTGGTCGGCGATCCCTGCGTGACTCGGGCGGATGTCATCATCAATCTGCCCAAGCTGCAGGCCGGTACGCCGACGCGCGTGACCGGCGCCGTGGAGAACTTGTATGGCTGCGTGCCGGGGAGGCGCAAAGCGTGGTGGCAGGTCCAGGCGCGCCGCCGGCCGGAGGTGTTCTGCGACATGTTGGTGGAGAATGCCCGGGCGGTGTCCTCCGCGCTGACGGTGGTGGACGCAGTCATGGTGAAGGATCGTCAGGGGCCGCGACCGATGGGGGTGCTCGTCATCGGCACGGAGCCGGTGGCGGTGGACGCCGTGCTGTGTGACCTCATGGGCGTGCCGGCGCCCCAGGACGAGATTTTACAAGCGGCGACCCGCCGCGGCATCGGCACGCCGGAGCTGGCCGCCATCCAGGTGGTCGGGGAACGGCTCGACCAGGTGCGGCTGCGAGTATGAACGCCGTGGTGTTCCGCCGGCACGGCGGGCCGGAGGTGCTCGAGTGGGCCCAGATGCCGATGCCGGCACCGGGGCCCGATGAGGCGGTCGTCGCCGTGAAAGCGTGCGGCCTCAATCATCTCGATATCTGGACGCGCGAGGGGATGCCCGGCGTCACGATCTCGATGCCGCACATCCTCGGCTGCGATGTGGCGGGGACCATCCACGCGTTGGGGGCGCCGTCGGACACGTGGCGTACGGGCCAGTCGGTGGTGGTCGCGCCGGGGATTTCCTGTGGAACGTGTTCGGAGTGCCGGGCCGGGCGCGACAGCCGGTGCGCGACATTCCAAATCGTTGGATTTCAGGAGCACGGCGGCTACGCGCAATTCGTCAAAGTCCCGCTGCGCAACCTGATACCGATCACGACCGACGGATGGAGCTACGCGCACTGGGCGGCGGTGCCGCTGGTGTCGCTGACCGCCTGGCACATGCTGATGACGCGCGGGCAGCTCCAGCCCGGCGAGACGGCGCTGATCCACGCGGCCGGCAGCGGCGTCGGCTCAGCGGCGATCCAGATCGCCAAGTGGCGCGGGGCCACGGTGCTGACAACGGTCGGCGATCCCGCGAAAGAGCCGAAAGCCAGGGCGTTGGGCGCCGACCACGTGATCAATTATCGAGCCACTGATTTTGCCGGCGAGGCGCTGGCGTTCACGCGCGACCGGGGCGTTGATCTGGTGCTGGAGCACATCGGCCCGGCGACGTGGGCCGGGTCACTGCGGGCGCTAGCCCGTGGCGGCCGGCTGGTGACGTGCGGGGCGACGAGTGGTCCGGAGGTCTCGATGAGCCTGCGGTTCGTGTTCGCGAAGGAGCTGAGCATCCTGGGATGCTACATGGGCGGCCGGCGGGAGTTGGATGAGGTGCTGAAGTTGGTGGCGCAGGGTGTGGTGAAACCTGTGGTGGATACGGTGCTGCCGCTCCGCGAGGCGGCGAAGGCCCATGCGCTGATGGGGTCTCGGCATCATTTTGGCAAGCTCGTCTTAGCGCTGTAACGTAGAGGGATTCGCGATGAGTCTTAAAGGCAAGCATGTGGCGATCCTGGTCGAGCAATTCTACGAGGAAATGGAGGTCTGGTACCCGTTGCTGCGGCTGCGGGAGGCGGGGGTGAAGGTGTCAACCGTCGGCCCGGGGCGCGCCGCGGCGTACAAGGGCAAGCACGGCTACGAGGTGCCGGAAGATCTGCCGATCGCCAAGGCGAAAGCCAACCAATTTGACGGGGTGATCGTGCCGGGCGGGTATGCCCCGGACCACATCCGCCGGACGCCGGCAATGGTCCAACTCGTCAAGGAGATCTATCAGCACAAGCACCCGGTGGGCGCCATCTGCCATGGGGCCTGGGTCTTGGCATCGGCCGGCGTTCTCCGGGGGAAGCGCTGCACCTGTTTCTTCGCCATCAAGGACGACGTGGTCAACGCCGGGGCATCATACGTTGATCGCGAGGTGGTGCGGGACGGCCAGCTGATCACCTCCCGGATGCCGGCCGATCTGCCGGCATTCATGCAGACCTATCTGGCGGCTCTCGCCGAGTGATGTTACAATCCTTCTCCCATGACACACGGTGATTCCCTGCAGCTGGGGCCGTCGCTCCAATCCGCCGTGCGACGTCAGGTGGGGACCCGCGCGGTCCTCGCGGTCGGCAGCGGCAAGGGCGGGGTGGGGAAGACGACCGTCAGCGTGAATCTGGCGGTGGCGCTGGCCCGCGCCGGCGCCTGCCTGACCGGTAGGCAGGCGTCGGTCGGCGTGTTGGATGCCGACGTGTACGGCCCCAACGTCCCGTTGATGCTCGGCGTCAGGACGCTCCCCCCGATGCGCGAGGGGCGGCTGGTGCCGGCCGAGGCCCACGGCGTCAAAGTGATGTCCATGGGCTTCCTGCTCAAAGAAGACGAGCCGGTGATTTGGCGCGGGCCGATGCTGCACGGCGTCATCCAGAAGTTCCTGAACGAAGTGGAATGGGGGCCGATGGATTACTTGATCGTGGACCTGCCGCCCAGCACCGGCGATGTGCCGTTGACCCTCTCGCAGACGATTCCCCTGACCGGCGCGGTGGTCGTGACCACCCCGCAGGACGTGGCGTTGCTCGATGTGCGCAAGGCGATGGCGATGTTCGAGAAGGTCCGCGTGCCGATCATTGGCGTCGTCGAGAACATGAGCACGTTCGTCTGTCCGTCGTGCCGGACGGAAACGCCGATTTTCCGGCGCGGCGGGGGCCGGGCGGCCGCCGAGCGGGCGAAGGTCCCGTTTTTGGGCGAGATCCCGCTGGTGCCCAGCGTGTGCGAGCACGGCGACGCCGGCACGCCGATCGTGGCGGCCGAGCCGGACAGCGCCGCCGCCAAGGCATTCATAGAGATGGCGCGCCAGGTTGCCGGCCGGGCCGCCGCGCTGGTACAGACCCAGCCGCAGTTCGTCGGGCTATAGCGCGTGGCCGCGCGCCGCGTGTTCGTCGATACCTCGGGGGCGACGTGCCCGACCAAGGGCGGCGCCCAACTCTTCGAGGCGTTGCGGGCGTCCGTCGCGCGCCGTGGATTGCAGGGGGTGTCGGTTGTCGCGCGCGGCTGTTTCGGGCTGTGCCGGCTGGCCCCGAATCTTTATGTCGAACCGGACGGGGTGTGGTATTCTCGCGTGACGATTGACGATGTCGAAGAGATCGTCGAAGAGCACCTGATCCACGGCCGGACGATCCCCCGCCTCATTCGCTATCAACCGCCGAGCACGTCAACCAAGGAAACGTCATGAGCGCGATCCGGTAATGCCGGTTTTCGAGTTTCAAGGGATCTATCCCTCGATTCACCCCACGGCGTTCGTTGCCGAGGGGGCCGACGTCATCGGTCAGGTGACCATCGGTCGCGGGGCCAGCATCTGGTTCCGTTGCGTGGTGCGCGGCGACGTGAACCGGATTGCCGTCGGGGAGGAGACGAACGTCCAGGACGGCTCGGTCTTGCATGTCGGCACGCGCGAGCCGTGCGTGCTCGGCGATCGGGTGACGGTCGGTCATCTGGCCGTGGTGCACGGCGCGCGCGTGGGCGACGGCGCGCTGATCGGGATGGGCGCGACGGTGCTCAACCGGGTGCGCGTCGGGCACGATGCGATCGTGGCGGCCGGGGCGGTGGTGCCGGAAGGGATGCGGGTCCCGCCGCGCATGCTGGCCGTCGGCGTGCCGGCCCGCGTCGTGCGGCGCGTGACCGCCGCGGAATTGCAAGATGTGCGATTTTGGGTGAAGAACTACTGCCAGCGGGCGCAGATGTACCGGGCCTCACAGGGACAGGCATGACGACGCCGATGGCCATTCGGACGGAAGACCAAGTTCTCGAGCAGGAAGTCAAGCGCCACATTGCCGTCACGACGTGGGGCGGATTGCTGCGGATGGTCGAGCAGATGTACAACTGGGGGCGGCGCTCGTCGCTGTGGCCGCTTCAGTTCGGCCTCGCCTGCTGCGCCATCGAGATGATTTGCACCGCCGCCTCCCGCTTCGACATCGCCCGGTTCGGCGCCGAGCTGTTCCGCGCCAGCCCCCGCCAGGCCGACCTGATGATCGTGGCCGGGCGGGTCAGCCAGAAGATGGCCCCCGTGCTGCGCCGCATCTACGATCAGATGCTCGAGCCGAAGTGGGTGATCGCCATGGGCGACTGCGCCTCCTGCGCCGGCGTCTTCAACAACTACGCGCTGGTGCAGGGGGTGGACAAGATCGTCCCGGTGGATGTCTACGTGGCGGGCTGCCCGCCGCGCCCCGAGGCCCTGCTGTATGGGTTTCTCAAACTGCAGGAGAAGATCGAGCGGACCGGAGGACGGCTCTGATGCCGGAGCCCCAGGCGGCGATCGGCGCCGCGGTCGAGGCGCTGCGGGCGGCGCTGCCCGAGGCGGTCCAGGAG
>JACQRF010000026.1 GCA_016206635.1 Candidatus Omnitrophota bacterium | reverse complement strand
TTGACGCGGCAGAACGTCCGCGCCCCGTAGCGGCGCGCCTGATGGAAGAACACCCCCGGGATCGTCCCCGGCAACGGGGTCGCTCCACTTGGGGACACACCACTGCGCTGTGGTGTGTCCCCAAGTGGAGCGTCCCCGCGAGGTCTCATCAGCGGTCCTGGAAGGTTGGTTGGCGTTTCTCCAGGAAGGCGCGGACCCCTTCCTGCATGTCCTGCGTCTCGCAGACCGTCCCGAACAGCCGCGATTCCAGCGCCAAGCCGTCGGCCAGCGGCATCGTCGCCCCGTCCCGCACCGCGCGCAGAATCGCCGTGATGGCCGCGCGCCCTTTCGAGGCGATCTTCTTCGCCAGCCCCTGCGCCTGCCGCAGCACCTCGCCGTCGCGCACCGCGCGGTTGACCAGCCCGATCTGCTGCGCCGCGGCCCCGGTGATCATGTCGCCGGTCAGGCAGATCTCCAGCGCCCGCGCCGTCCCGATCAACCGCGGCAGCCGCTGCGTGCCGCCGAACCCCGGGATGATGCCCAGGTTGATCTCCGGCTGGGCGATGCGCACCCGCTCGCCGGCGATCCGCAAGTGGCACGCCAGCGCCAGCTCCGTGCCGCCGCCCAGGCAATGGCCGGTGATCGCGGCGATCACCGGGACTGGCATCGCCGCGATCTTCTCGAAGACCCCCTGCCCCAATCGCGTGGCCCGCTCGCCGTCGGCCGCCCCTGTGAGCTGCGCGATCTCCTTGACATCGGCCCCGGCGATAAAGAAGGTCCCGGTGCCGGCGATCACGATCGCCTTGACCGCCGGCTCAGCGGCCAGCCGATCGAGGGCCGCGTTCAGTTCCGTCATCACCGGCGTGGACAACACGTTGGCCGGCGGATGGTTGATGGTGAGGGTCGCCACCCGCTCCTCGATGGTCACCGCAATGGCTGGGGCGTCAGGCATGATCTCGCTCCTTTGGATGACGGTGGTTACTGGATGGTCCCATTCTCCAAGATCTGCAGCTGCCCAGCGCCGCTCTTCTCCGTCGCCGTCGGCAACGTCCATTGGGTCGGATCGGCGCCGCTAAACCCGTACGTCCACCGCGAGGAGGCCTGGGTGGCCGCCGGCACCATCGCCTCCGGCACTTGGGCGAGCGCCGTCGGATAGGCGTTCCAGCTCTCGCGATACGCCAACGCCGCGTGCCGCAGCACGTGCAAATAGGCGACCGCGTCGCGGTCGTGCGCCTCGCGCACCGAGTGCGTGTAGCTGATGCCCCCGATCGCCGCCAAGATGCCGATCACGATGACCACGACCAGCACCTCGATCAACGTCATCCCCCGCGTGTCACGGATATTCAAAGAATCCTCGCTTGGTCTTGACCCCCAGCAGCCCGGCGGCGACCATCTGCCGCAGGCGATAGGCGGGGTGGAACCGCGGCCCCAGCTCCCGCGCGAACCGCTCCAGCCCGGCGAGCACCACGTCGAGCCCCACGCGGTCGGCATAGTGGAGGATCCCGCCGTCGCTCATCGGGTAGCCCAGCCCGGCAACGACGGCCAGATCAATGTCCGCCGCCGACGAGATCCCTTCCTGCAACGCCAGGATCGCCTCGTTGACCATGCCGAACATCAACCGCTCCTGAGAAAATCTCCTCGTGGCCGGCGCCAGAGGGCTTTCCTCGTGGCTGGTGCCAGGGCTTGCCCTGGCGCCGCCCGATGCTGTCTGGACAAGCATCTGCGCCAACGCCTCATCCGCCGTGCCGGCCGCCCTCGGGTCGCTGGACTCTGCATAGCGATAGAACCCCGCGCCGCTCTTGCGGCCGAACCGCTTGGCGTCCAACAGCGACGTCCAGAGCGCCGCCGGCCGCATCCGCTCCCCGTAGCCGTCGAGCAGCACCTTGCCCGCCTCCGCGCAGACGTCGAGCCCCAGCGCGTCCACGAGCGTGAACGGGCCCATCGGCCAGCCGAGCGCCGTCATCGCCGATTCGATCTCCGGCATCGTCGCCGAGCCCTCCTGCAGGCAGAACACCGCCTCGTTGAGGTACGGCATGAGCAGCCGGTTGACGAGGAAACCGGGGCACTCGTTGACGCGCACCGGGAGTTTCCGCAGGCCCTCGGCGAAGGCGGTGGCGTCCTCAACCGTCTCCTGGGCCGTCACGACGCCGGGGATGATCTCGACCAATTTCATCACGTGGGCCGGGAAGAAGAAGTGGAGGCCGATGACTTTCTCCGGGCGGTGGGTCGCCGCGCCCAGCGCGGAGATCGAGAGGGCCGATGTGTTCGACGCCAGGATCGCGGTGGGTGGGCAGACGCGGTCGAGCTCCGCGAACGCCTGGCGCTTGAGCTCCAGCCGTTCCGGCACCGCCTCGATCACCAGATCCACGTCCTTGAAGGCGGCGAGGTCGGTGGCGCCGGTGATCAACGCCATCTTCGCCTCGAGCTCCTGCGGCGCCATCTTGCCTTTGTCGACGCGGCCTTGATAGATGGCGCGGGCGGCGGCCAGCGCCTTGTCCACAGCGGCCGGCGAGACGTCTTTGAGCACGACCGGCAGCCCACCATACGAGATCGCCTGGGCGATCCCGGCCCCCATCGTCCCGCCGCCCACCACTCCCGCTTTATAGATGTACATAGGACTATGCCCTTTCCACGACGATCGCGCCGCCCTGGCCACCCCCGACGCACATCGTCGCCAATCCCAGCGACAGGTGGCGCCGCTTCATCTCGTGCAGCAGCGTCACGACCAGCCGCGTCCCGGTGGTCCCGACGGGGTGGCCGAGGGCGATTGCCCCGCCGTTGACATTCATGATCTCGCGGTTGAGCCCCAGCGCCTGCTCGACGGCGATCACCTGGGCCGCAAACGCCTCGTTCAGCTCGATCAATTGGATGTCCTTGAGCGTGACGCCGGCCGCCTTGAGCGCTTTGGGCACCGCCTCGACGGGGCCGATCCCCATCCGGTGCGGCTCAACGCCGGCGAAGGCGATCGCCCGGATGGTGCCGAGCGGCGTCAGCCCGAGCGCCTTCGCCCGCGCCGCCGACATCACGACGACCGCCGCCGCCCCGTCGCTGATCGGGCAGGCGTTGCCCGGCGTCACCGTCCCGCCGGCCTTCTTGAACACCGCGGGGTACTGCGCCAACAGCGCCTCGGTCAATCCCGGGTTGATCCCCTCGTCCTGCGCCATCATCTCCGGCGGCAGCTCGCGCCCGTACGCCCGCTTCGGGATCGTCACCGGCGCCAGCTCCTCTTTGAACTTCCCCTCGCGGGTGGCCCGAAACGCCCGCTGGTGCGAGAGGACGGCGAACTGGTCCTGCGCCTGCCGGGTGATGTGGTATTCCTCCACGAGATTCTCCGCCGTCTCCCCCATGATCTGGTTGCACACCGGATCGGTCAACCCCTCCCACAGCGAATCCACCATCACGGAGTCCCGCAGATGCCGGCCGAATCGCAGGTCGCGCGAGACGTACGGCGCCTGGCTCATGGATTCCGTCCCGCCGGCAATCTGCACGTCGGCGACCCCCGCCTGCACGTGCAGCCACGCGCCGTGGATCGCCTGGAGGCCGGAGGCGCAGTTGCGCTGCACGGTGAACGCCGGCGCCTCCTTGGGGAGGCCGGCGCGCAGGGCGATCACGCGCGCGACGTTCGGAGCATCGGATGTCTGGACCACGCAGCCGAACACGACGTGCTCGACCAGCGCCGGGTCGAGTTTCGTGCGGGCCAACAGCTCTTTGGTGACCAGCTCGCCCAACCGCGCGGCCGGGAACTCCTTCAACGCGCCGCCGAGCATCCCCTGCGGGGTGCGGACGCCGGCGGCGATCACCACGTCAGTCGCCATGACCACTCCTCTCGCTACACGGCCAACAGCTGTTTGATCTGCGGCAGGAACCGCTCCGCCTCCTCCTCGCCGCGGCGGACGAGCGTCTCCACGCTGTAGAACTCGTACCAGTTGATGCGGGGGATCGTCGGATGGAGCGACACGTCCGCCTGCTGGCACCCATGCTCGGCCAGGATGTATTCCATCGCCTGCATCGAGTGCATGATCACATCGGCGATCTTCGGCTCGACCAGGTCGATCAGCCGGCGCTTGAGCCAGCGCCACCGCTTCGGCCAGACGCCGGTCATCGTCGCCTCGCGCGCCGCCTGCTCGGCGGCGAGCTCCTCATAGCGGCGGTGGATGTCCTCCGGGCTCGGCAGCGTGTTCACCGCGATGATCTTCGTGACCCCCATGTTCAGCAGCACGTCGACGGGGACCGGGTCCAGGATGCCCCCGTCGATCATGTGGCGGCCGTTCATCGGGTGCGGCACGAAGATCGCCGGGATCGAGATCGAGGCGCGGACGGCGTCGACCACCGGCCCCTCGCCGAGCACGACGAGCCGGCGGTGCGCGTAATCGCACGTGACGATCCGCAGCGGCACCCGCAGGTCCTGAAACGTCCGATCGCCGAGATAGTGGCGCAGGAGGCGGACGATCCGGCGGCCGGTGATGAAGCCGAATGTCGGGAGCGGGATGACGATGTCGGGGGCGAACAGGTTGAAGGTTTGCCAGCGCCCCTTGAAAATCATTGCGACCTCCTCGAGCTGCCCGGCGTTCATCCCCGACGCCCAGAACGCGCCGATGAGCGCCCCGATCGAGGAGCCGGCGACCACATCAATGGGGATCTTCTCCCGCTCCAGCACCCGCAGGATGCCGATGTGCGCCAGCCCGAGCGCCGCCCCCGACCCGAGGGCCAGCCCGACGCGCACGCCGCCGACCTCGCGGGCCAGGCGCCGCACCGCCTGCGCGTAGGGGTCGCCCGGGTCGAGCGCGACGATCGGGCGGCCCCCCTCCACGAGGGGGCGCGCGGCGGCGGGGAGAACCGCCTGGACGGCATGCTGCAGCCGCGCCTCGAGCTCCGGGGGCGAGACGCTGCCCGCCCGCCCGTTGACGATGAGCCGCACCCGCTCGACGGCCAACTGCAGCGTCCGGCGGCATTCGTCCAGCAGCTCCCGCGCCGCCGTCAGGTTCTCCGGCGCCGTGTCGGTCACCACGTGCACGAGATCCGCCTGCAGCAACGCCTTGAAGACCGTCCGGTCCATCTCGCGCGGCAGATCCACGAGCACGAAGTGGAACTCCTGCGCCAGGAACGCCAGCAGCGGGGCGATCTGCGTCTCGTCGGAGGCCAGGCGCGGATCATGGGCGACGTTGAGCGTGGCGAGGCCGGATGGATAGGCGACGATCGCGCGCTGCACGCGCTCCGGGTCGAAGGTCTCGCCGCGCAGGCCGATTGCCGGCGTCGCCGTCGCCCCCCCGAGCAGCGCGGCGATCTCGGTGCCGGAGGGGCTCATGTCGACGAGGATGACGCGCTTGGCGGTCTCCCGCTGGAGCGAGTCGGCGAGATTGATCGCATACTGCGTCCGCCCCGTCCCGCGCACCGCGCTGTACACCGAGACGATCGTGGCCTCGAACACCTGCCGGGCCCGGTCACGGCGCTTCTGGCTCAGGCGCCGGGACAGCGTCCGGCTCACGTGGACGGCCAGCGATGGGATCGCCTTCAAGAGGGCATCGAAATCGGCCTGGCGGATTTTGACCAGGAGGCAGTCGTTGATCGCCTTGACGGTGACGGTGTGTGGCTGCTGGGTGAGGAGCGAGATGACGCCGAAATAGTCGCCGCGATGGACGTACTGGAGCGTCTCCTCCTGGCTGGTGACGCCCCGCGCGAAGATCCGAGCCCGGCCGGTCACGACGACGTACAAGGCGTCCGGCGGGTCGCCCTCGGTGTAGACCAGCTCATCCTTGCCGACGTCCACGAGCCGGGCCCGCTGCGCGACGAGCGCCAGCTCGTCGTCGGTCAGCCCGGCAAAGAGCGGGAGCGGCTTGAGGGTCCGCTGCTTATGGACGGACGAGGAGGATGCCGCGGGCTCATGCGGGCCGGCCATACTTGTTAACTACCATAGCTGCCAGAGGGCGTCAACGTTGCCACGGGGGGTTCTGAAACCGGCTCTTAGTAGCCGAGCTGCTTGAGGGTGTGCGGTTCCTCGCGCCAGCCGGGCCGGACTTTCACCCAGAGATCGAGATAGACCGGTTGGCCCACCAGCGCTTCGAGCGCCGCGCGGGCCTTCGTGCCGATCGCCTTCAGCCGCTCGCCGTGGGCCCCGACGACGATCGCCCGCTGCGTCGGCCGCTCCACCAGCAGCGTCGCCCGGAGATAGAGTTTCGCGATCGAGGGGCCGCGGCGCTCGTGCCCGTGGACGCGGCGCCGCGTCCGCTGGCGGCGCTGGACCCAGTCGTCAATCTGCACCGCGAGGGCGTGCGGCAGCTCCTGGCGGACCACCGCCAGCGCCTGCTCGCGGATCAGCTCCGCCGCCAGGAACCGCGTCGAGCGGTCGGTGAACTGGTCGGCCGGGAACAGCGGCCGGCCCACCGGCAGCCGCGCCACAATCGCCGCCAGCAGCGGTTCGAGCCCGTCGCGCATCGTCGCGGTGATCGGGATGATCTCGTCAAAGACCCCGAGCGCCGCCGCCTCGGCCATCTGCGGCAGCAGTTTCGGTTTGGCCACCGTGTCAATCTTGTTGATCGCCAGCAGGAGCGTCGGGACTGTCCGCCGGCGGTACCAGGGACTGTCCCCT
>JACQRF010000025.1 GCA_016206635.1 Candidatus Omnitrophota bacterium | reverse complement strand
GTCCTGGACCGGGCCGCTGCCGACGTGGCTGACCTTCGGCTCGTGGGTCGGCGGCGACCGCGACGGCCACCCGCACGTCACCGCCGGCGTCAGCCTCGAGACGCTGCGCCACCAGCGGCGCGCCATCCTGCGCGCGTACCTGGCGCACGCGGAACGGCTGATCCGCAGCTTCAGCCAAGCGGTCAATCTCGTCTCCGTGAGCGAGGCGCTCCAGCAATCGCTGGAGCGCGATCGGCAGGCGCTCCCGGCCGTCGCCGCCACGCTGGAACGGTTTGAGGCCACCGAGGTCTACCGCAAAAAGCTCTCCTTTATTCACGCGCGGCTGCAAGCGACGCTGGAGGGGGACGCAACGGTCGGGTATCCCGCGCCGGAGGCGCTGCTGGCCGATCTCCGGCTCATCCAAACGAGCCTCGCCGCCCACCGGAGCCCGTGGGCCGCCAGCGGGTTGATCGAACCATTCGCCCGGCAAGTGGAAACATTTGGCTTTCACTTGGCCCGCATTGAATTCCGTGACCACCGCGACAAACTGGCCGGCGCCGCGGAGGAGCTGCTGCGCCATTTCGGGGTGGGCCCCACGCCGTACCGCCAACTCGAGGAGCCGGCGCGTCAAACGCTCCTCGGCGAGGCGCTGGCCGCCCCACACCGACTCCGCGAGATTCCCCCCTCGTGCCGCCACGACACGCAAGACGTCCTCGCGCAATTTCACGCCATGGCGCAGATGCAGGCCGAAGGGGGGCCGGAGGCCGCCGGCACGTATCTCATCAGCATGACGCGCGGGGCCAGCGACTTGCTAATCGTGCTCTGGTTCAAGCAGCTGGCCGGCGTCGAACGGCTCACGATCGTGCCGCTGTTTGAAACGCTGGACGATTTGGCGCGGGCGCCTGCGATCATGACCTCGGCCTGGACGCACCCGGCGTACCGGCAGTATCTGGCGGCCGGCGGGTCGCTCCAGGAAATCATGCTGGGCTACTCCGACAGCAATAAAGACGGCGGCTATCTGGCCGCCAACTGGGCGCTGTACCGCGCCGAGGCGCAGCTGGCAAAGGCGGCGGCGCGCCATCACGTGCAGCTGGTCTTCTTCCACGGGAAGGGCGGGACGATTGACCGCGGCGGCGGGATGAGTCACCGCGCGATCGTGGCGCAACCGTGGGCCGCGCCGGCCGGCCGGATCAAGCTGACCGAGCAAGGCGAGGTGATCTCCGCGAAGTACGCGAACGTGACGATCGCGCAGCGCACGCTCGAGCAGCTGTTCAGCGCCGTCGTGTTGAGCAATCTGGTCGAGGCCCCGCACGAGCGGCGGGCCCGCAGCACGGTGGCGCGCTGGGAGGCGGTGATGCGCGAGCTGGCCGAGGTCTCCGCCGCCAGCTATCGGGCGCTGGTCTGGGAGACGCCGGCATTCTTCACCTACTATGTCGAATCCACCCCGATCCGGCTGATTCTCGAGCAAGGGCTCGCCGGGTCGCGCCCCGCCAGCCGGGAGGCGGCGTGGACGCTCTCGACGCTCCGCGCGATCCCGTGGGTGTTTTCCTGGGTCCAGTCGCGCCAACTGCTCTCCGCCTGGTACGGGATCGGGGCCGCCATCGAGGCGTTTGTGCGCGACCGCCCCGAGGCGCTCGAGGAGCTCCGCGGCATGTACCGTCAATGGTCGTTCTTTCGCACGCTGCTGGATAACGCGCAGGCGTCGCTGGCCAAAGCCGACTTTTATATCGGCGAGCAATACGCGCGGCTGGTCCGCGATCCTGCCGTGCGCCGCCGGATGTTCGGCCAGGTGCGCGCGGAATACCAGCAGGCGATCAAGTGGGTGCTGGCCGTCACGCAGCAATCCATGCTGTTGGAAACGCAGCCGGTGCTGCGCCATTCGATCCAGCTGCGCAACCCATACGTGGACCCGCTCAACTACCTGCAGCTGCGCTTCCTCGCCGAGTACGCCCAGGCGCCGACGCCGGAGGTCCATGAGCTCTTGCGGCTGACGATCCACGGCATCGCCTTCGGCATGAAGAGCACGGGGTGACGCACGCGTTCGAGTACGATCCGTTCCAAGCCAAGGCGATCGCCGCGATCGAGCAAGGCGTCTCGGCGCTGGTGGCCGCCCCGACCGGCGCCGGCAAGACCGCGATCGCCGAGTACGCCATCGAGCAAGCCCTCGCCGCCAACCAATCGGTCGTCTACACCGCCCCGGTCAAAGCCCTCAGCAACCAAAAATACCGCGACTTCTACGCCCGCTACGGCGACCGCATCGGCATCTTGACCGGCGACGTCACGCTCAACGCCGAGGCCCCGGTCCTCATCATGACCACGGAGATCTACCGCAACAGCCTGCTCGAAGGCGAGCGGCGGTTCGCCCGCTGCGCCTGGGTGATTTTCGATGAGGTGCATTACCTGGACGACCCCGAGCGCGGCACGGTCTGGGAAGAGGCGCTCATCCTCACGCCACCCTCGGTGAACATCCTCGCGCTGAGCGCCACCATCTCCAACGCCGAGCAGATCGCCGCCTGGCTGACCGACGTGCACGGCCGAGGCATCCACGTGATCCGCGAATCGCATCGGCCGGTCCCCTTGAAGGTCACCTTCCAATGCCAGGGGCAAATCCAGCGCACCCCCGAGGAGCTGCGCGGCCGCGGCTACCGCGGGCGCGAGCTGTGGCGTTCGCCGGACCGCCATCGGCGCCACCGCGAATGGCTGGAAAACCTGCCGAATCCGGTTGACCGCCTGATCACGACGATTCGCCAGGCCGGCCACCTGCCCTGTCTTTACTTCGCGTTCGGGCGCCGGCGCGTGGAGGCGCTCGCCGCCGAGCTGGCCGCCACCGATTTCCTCGACGCCGATGAACGGACAAGGCTGCTCGCCCACTTCGATACCCTCTGCGACCGGTATCGCCTGAGCGGCGACCGCACGGCCGCAGAGCTGCGCGGCCTCGTCACGCACGGCGTGGCGTACCACCACGCCGGCATGCTCCCGACGCTCAAGGAAGTGGTGGAGCGGCTGTTCTCCAGTCGGCTGGTCAAAGTGATCGTCACCACGGAAACGTTCGCCCTCGGCGTGAACATGCCGGCCCGCAGCGTCGTGCTCGACACCCTGCGGAAACGGATGGGGGGACGGTTCTCGACGATCCGGGCGCGCGAGTTCACGCAGATGGCGGGACGCGCCGGCCGCCGTGGGATGGATGAGGCGGGGTTCGTCTACCTGCGGATCAACCCGCTGGAGGTGAGCTACCCGGAGGTCCTGCAGGTCATCCATGGCAAGCCGGAACCGGTGCTCAGCCGCCTGAACACCGCCTACGCCACCTTGCTGAATCTCTACCGACATCACGGCGCCCGATGGTTCGACATCTATCACCGGACGCTGCATCACTACCAATCCGCGAAGTCAGCCCGCGCGCTGGCAGAGGGGCTGATGCAGCGCAAATTGGCCCTGTTGCGCACGATGGGCTACCTCACGGAGGCCGGACTCACGCCGAAGGGGACGTTCGCCGCCGGCATGTACGGGTATGAGCTCACGATGGGCGAGCTCTACGCCAACGGCGTGCTGGACCGGCTCTCCGCGGAGGAGCTGGCGATGCTCATGGGCGCGCTGGTCTACGAACCGCGGCCGACCATGCCACCTCCGGAAACACTGCCCAAGGCGGTCGGCCACCTCACGCAGGTCTGCGACGCAACAATCCGCGCCATTCAACGGGCCGAGCGGAAAGCCTTCCTCCCGCCGACGAAACCCCCGCATTTCCAGCTCGCCCCGGCCATCGAGGCCTGGATGCGCCACGTCCCGTTCGAGAAGCTGGGGGCGCTGTGCGGGGCCGACGATGGGGAGTTGGTCCGGGGATTCCGGATGGTCGTGCAACTCCTGCGCCAGTTGCGCGCGATTCCCGGCGTCTCGCCGACGCTCAAGGCCGCCACCGGCCAGGCGCTGGCCGCCGTCAACCGCGACGTCGTGGACGCCGAGCAGGAGCTGCGGATGACGCTGGCGCTCTAACGACCGGCGGGTTCACGGCTGCCGGGTAATCTCTTCCACGGCCTTCTGCAGGCGGACGAGGCGCTCCGGCTCCGACGGGTGCGTGGACAACCACGGGATCGCGACCCGCCGCGGCAGTTCCGTGGCGACGCGCTCCCAAAGCCGCGGCCCGACCGTGATGTCGTAGCCGGCCCGGTGCGTGTATTGGAGTCCGATGTAGTCCGCCTCCCGCTCGAAGTTTCTCGAGAATGCCGACGAGGCCGCGCCCCCGGCCACGTCGCCCAACATCGAGACGTGAGTGGCTTGCTCGATCGCGGTCGCCAGCACAGATCCCAAGATCGAGGTGCCGAACCCCTTGGCGATGTGCCCTTGGGTCAAGTGGGCCAGCTCATGTCCCATCACCACGGCCAACTCATCATCCGAGTGCATGAATTCCAGCAGCCGGTTCGTCACGGTGATCTGCCCCGGCGACGCCCAGGCATTCCACAGATCGGCGCCTTCCCCATCGATCACGGCATGGAAGGTGACGGGGTATGGCTTGGCGGCGACAGCCACCGGGAGCGAGAGCGGCGCGCCGGCCCGCTCCACCAAGAACTCCGCGGTCGTGTGCGGCGTCAGACGCCGCAGTGCGGCGATCGCCTCCTCGACCGATCCGACATACCGCTGGTTGATGCGGACCAGCAGGTCGCCGGTTTGGATCCCCGCCCGCTCGGCCGGCGCCCCGACAATCACCCCGGTGACCACCACGGCTTGGCGGCGGGCCCCCACCGTCAGATTGAACGCGCGGGCGACGGCCCAATCGAGCGGCGAGAGGACCAGGCCGACGCTCGGCGTGGGGGCGGCCTGGACCGACGGTGGCAGCGCGCTCACCAATCGCGTGCCCACGGTCTGCACCCGGACCATCTGGTGGAATCGGAACTGCAACGCCTTGACCTGCAGCTCCGACGTCACCTGGTTGTATTCAGTTTGGGAGATCGCCGGGAATGTGGTCGCGCACCCGGCCAGCCAGACCACGGCGATCAGCCGCCACGGGCCGTTACCCATGGGGGGCCACCTCCCGGATCGTCTGTTCCAACGCCTGGAGCGATACTGGCTTTCGCAGGAACCGCTGCACCCCCAACTGCTCGGCCTGCTCGCGCAACGCCAGCCCGGGGAATCCGGTCAGGACGACGACGCACAATTCGGGGCGCGCCTGCCGGACCGCCTTGAGGAAGTCGATCCCGCTCATCTTCGGGAGCGCCAGATCGAGCACGAGGATTTGGGGGGTCGGTTGCACGGACCGCAGGAGCGCCAACGCTTCCTCGGCCGTCGCCGCGTCGGTGACGCGCAAGCCGTGGCCGATCAGATAGAATTTGATGCTGAGGCGGACCTCCGCTTCATCATCCAGCACCATCACGGCCGGATGGGCGGGATCCCCGGCCGGCGGCGGCACCCCGGCGGCGGCCCGCAGGATCCGGTCCAACGCCGTGACCTCGATCGGTTTGAACGCGAAGGCGGCGGCCCCCGCCGCCAACGCCTCCTGGCGGCACTCCAGCTCATGCGCCGCCGTCACGACGACCACGTGGGCCCGACGATTCAAAGCTCGGATCTGCCGGAGCAATGCCAGCCCCGAGCCGTCCGGCAATCGGATGTCGAGCAACACGAGCGCGGGACGCCAGGTTTGGTACACCGCCAGCGCCTCATCCACCCGCCCGGCCCCTCGGACGTCATAGCCTTTCGCCTGGAGATATCGCTGCAGCATCTCCACGACGAGGGCCTCATCATCCACGATCAAAAGGGTCAGGGCAGAAGGCATCGTATGGCCATTGTCGCTCGCGGCGCCGGCCCGGTCAAGCCCTCGTCGGGGCGGACACAAAAACGCCCCCGAGCTCTCGCGAACTCGGGGGCGCGGAACGGCTCAGAACGGCGTTAGGCCACTTTCGTGACGTTGGCCGCTTGCTGACCTTTGGGGCCCTGGACGATCTCAAACTCGACCGCCTCGCCCTCGCGGAGCGTCTTGAACCCGTCACCCTGGATGGCGGAGTAGTGCACGAACACGTCCTTGCCGTTCTCCGGGGTGAGAAACCCATAGCCCTTCTGGTCGCTGAACCATTTGACAACTCCACGTGCCATTCGACATTCTCCTACAGGTTAGACGTCAGCGAGGGCTTGCCAGATACGACAAAACCGCCAGCTTCGAACGGCTGACGGTCGAGAAGCCTGCCACGTCTCATGGTAACGAGTGCCACTATAATCAGCGATCGGAAAATGTCAAGGAGAAACTTCGCGCTCAAACACCAGGTGTTGGGTGTCCCCGTAAATCTTGTACGGTTCCCCCCACTGGGTCGGATCGGCCAGATCCCAGCGCGGCGGGGTGTCGCTTAGCGCAAAGCGCAAGCCCCAGGCCCCGCCGGCGATGAGGTAGGCGACGCCCGATCCGGAATCGGTGATCTTGTACGCGCGGACCGGACGCCACTGCCCGTTCGGCTCGACACCCGTGACCCACCACAGCGCGTCCCGGCCCTGATGGGTGGCGCGCATGCGGACCACGGGCGGCAGCACCGCCAGCGCATGGTAGACCATGCCGTCGACCGCCTCGCAATTGGGATTGGGATCTACGGTGATGAAGAGTTC
Organism: Candidatus Omnitrophota bacterium; assembly: GCA_016206635.1. Taxonomy (GTDB): domain Bacteria; phylum Omnitrophota; class Gorgyraeia; order 1-14-0-20-64-10; family JACQQZ01; genus JACQRF01. The sequence continues at coordinate 2,486 of JACQRF010000025.1, read as the reverse complement.
GGAAGACATGTCGCCGGCGACGCCACTCGCCATCAGCGGCGGATCGAGAGGATCTGAAACGTTTTGGGGCCGGCCGGCAATTGGACCTTCACCGCCGCCTGGGCTTTCTGGCCCAGCAGCGCCTTCCCGATGGGCGACGCGATGGACAGATGGCCGGTCGCCGGATCGGCTTCATCCGGACCGACCAACGTAAAGATCTGTTCGCGGCCAGACGGGTCTTTCACCGTCACGCGGCAGCCGAGCGCCGCCGTGCCGTCCCGCACCGGCAGATCGTCCACGATGCTCACGTGGGCCAGCTTCCACGACAGGTCGTTCAGCCGATCCAGCACCTGCTGGAGCTTCTCCTTGGCCGCCGCGTACTCCGCGTTCTCGCGCAGATCGCCCAGTTGAGCCGCCCGCCCCACCTCTTCCGAGAGACGACGCTTCTCGCGCTGCAACGTCTCTGCTTCTTGCTGGAGCTTGGCGAGCCCCGCCCGCGTGAGATAGGTTTGCTCAGGCATGGCGACAGTGTACCACGGCTGTCCCCATCTCCCAACTCATCGGAACCCCAGGGCGTGGGCCGCCCGCTGCGCCTTGAGTGACCGCCTCGGCTCCGCCAGCACACCGTAGACTTCGAGGTCCGGCGCGCCGAACTCCTGAGCCACCGCGACGTAGCCAGCGCACTCTTCATATCGTTCCCCCCGCAGGGCCTCCTGCAAATAAAGGAGGGCGGTCACTGCGACCGGGTGAAGCTCCGCCACCTCATCGGGGGCGGCCCGCGCCTGCCCGCCTTCGTTGTGGCGGGCCTGAGTCGTTGCCATGGTCCATTCTCCTCTCATTGACTCCGTGACAATAAAAAAGCCCACGATCGCGTGATCGTGGGCTGCGAAGGGTCTCGGTCTTACTGATGACTTACGGCGAGCGAACCTCCGCGCCCACGACCGGGTACTTGGCGCAGAACCGCATATGGCGGGACAGAATGGTCCCCTGCCACATGGCACGCGCCATGATCGTGAGCGTCTTCGCTACCGAAACGGACTGTGTCGTCGCCATGGTATTGAGTGGTACAGCACCAGAGTATACCGCATCACCCCGTCGCTGTCAAGGGGGCTGGCCCGCGCGGCGGTAGAACAGGAGGCCGGCGGCGAGGAGGGCGAAGCCGATCACGCATTCGCCGGGGCGGTGGAACGTCACGTCGAGTACCAGCCACGCCATCGAGATCAGGAAGAGGCACGGCACGACCGGGTACCCCCACGTCCGATATGGCCGCGGGGTGTCGGGGTCGAGACGGCGAAGGCGGATCACTGCGAACGCCGCCATCCCGTAGAACACGGAGATCACGACGGTGGTGTACGTGACGATGGCATCCAGCGTGCCGGTCCAAATCAACGCGATCGCGAGGGCCGCATTGAGCCAGAGGGCGGCGTGCGGGGTCGCGTACCGAGGATGCACGACGCCCCAGCGCGCCAGGCACGGGTGGTCCCGCCCCATCGCCATCAAGATCCGGCCGCTGGTCAGCAGGTAGCCGTTCAGCGCCCCGAACGCCGAGGCCATCACCATCATCGCCGTCAGGGCGCCGCCCCACGGGCCGAGCGCCCGGCGCATCACCTCCGCGGCCACCAGCGGCGTCTGCGCCATCTCACCCGTCGGAATCACCAAGAGATACACCAGATTGACCAGGAGGTAGAGCGCGGTGGCGGCCGCCAGCCCCAGCACGATCGACCACGGCACGGTGCGCGCCGGGTCGCGCACTTCCTCCGCGACATAGGCCGACTCGGTCCATCCGCCGTACGTCCAGAGGATAAATACCAGCGCGACCCCGAGCGACGAGATCGTGGACGCATCCCAGGCCGACGGCCAGAACGCCAGCACCGGCTGCCGGGCCCACCACCCGACGGCCACGATCGCCAGCAGCGCGGCGATCTTGACGCCGGTCATCACGGTTTGCACGCGGCTGCCATGTTCGACGCCGGCGACATTGGCGGCCGTCAGCCCAAGCACCGCTGCGGTGGCGACACCGCGCATGCCGAGCGATCCGTAGCCGAGCAAGCCGCCCAGGTACTCGGCGAACACGAAGGCCAAGATCGCGATCGTCCCGGTCCGCTCGATGAACACCTTGGTCCAGCCGAAGAGAAACCCCGTCAGCCGGCCATACGCGCGCGTCAGATAGACGTAATCACCGCCGGCCTTGGGGTACGCGGCCCCCAACTCGGCGTAGCACAGCGCGCCGCAGAAGGACAACAGACCGCCGATGACCCACGCGAAGAGAATCAACCCGGGCGAGTCCAGGTGTCGGGCGACCGGCGCCGCCACCCGGAAGATCCCCGCCCCGACGATGCAGCCGACGACCAGCGCCGTCGCGTCGCGCAGACCCAGCACCCGACGCAACGGGGCCGCCTCCCCCGTCGGTTCACCCACCGCCGGTGGCCGTCGCATCGGGGGGCTCGTAGTGCCAATGCCACGGCTCAAAACTGGTCTTCGAGGGATTGTCGCGGGGGTAGGAGAGG
>JACQRF010000027.1 GCA_016206635.1 Candidatus Omnitrophota bacterium | reverse complement strand
ATCTACGGAAGTTGTTGAAGCTGACCAAGGAGTCCGGCGGCAAAAGCTTCTCGTCCGTGGGCGCGCTGATGAAGGACCTCAACAGCCGCTGATGCGGTATTTCCGCACCGCGGCGTTCAAGCGGGCGTATCAGGAGTTGGATCCGTCCCGCCGGAAGCGCGTGGACCGGGCGATTCAGCAGTTGGCGGTGCTCTATGCGCAGCGCCAGCGCCCCTACGGAATCGGTCTAAAGTCGCTAAAGCCGAACGTCTGGGAGATCCGAGCCGGATTGGATGACCGGGTCCTCTTTCGATGGACTGGCGATGCGGTCGAGTTTCTCTTGGTGGGCAACCACGACGAGATCCGACGGCTCCTCAAGCACCGGTAAGCCCCTCGCGCCCAGCGTCCGTCCTCACCGGCCTCGAGGAGTCGGGCCAGTCGGTCGTCGTGGATTTCAGCCGCGTGTATGCGACCAAGGCGGCGGAAGGGGTTCTCGTCCAAACGTTGGCCCGTCTTGGGGCCAGGCCGGATCAGATCGTACGCCCTCCGCAGGATCTCTCGCAGGTGCCGGCCGGTTCGCTGGTCGCGTATGATGGGAACGACCCGACCAATGCCGGGATCGCCCGCGTGGAGTTCACGGTTCCCGTGGCCCGTTGGGACGTGGTGGTCCAGACGTTCGAGACGGCGGAGGCCTTCTTCCTGTGGTACCTGCAGGCGCTGGGCCACCCCGTCAGCGCCATCCGCGAGATCCGCTGGTCCGCCGATGGCCGCACCGCCGAGGTCTTCGCGTAACACGGCCTCTGAACATCCCCGCCTCCACGCAACGGGACGCTTTCCTCAGCGTCCCGTTTTCGTTATACTAGTGACAGGAGGATCATTCCGTGCGGCACCTGACCTATACCGTGTTGATTGAGCAGGATGAAACCGGGGCGTATATCGCCAAGGTCCCGGATCTCAAAGGGTGTCATACCCATGCCCGCTCGATCCCGGAACTGCTGAAGCGGGTGCGTGAGGCCATCGCCCTGTGCCTGGATGTAGAAGGCAGCCGGGCTAGACCACTGAAGTTTATCGGGGTCCAGCAGGTCAGCGTTGCCGCTTGAGCAAGCTGCCTGTCCTCAAGCCCGTCGAACTGGTCCGGGTCCTGGACGCTTGGGGTTCCATCGCATCCGTTCAGAAGGGCAGCCATCTCTACCTCCGCCATCCGGATGGGCGTGCGACGGTCGTCCCCATCCATCGTGGCGAGGACATCCCTCCGGGGTTGCTGCGTAGCATCCTCTCCGAGATCAAGCTGAGTCGGGACGAGTTTCTGGCATCGTTGTAGGAGATCTTTATGCACACCGTCTGTGTGATTCCCGGCGATGGCATCGGGCCGGAGCTGACCGAGGCGACCCGCCGGTGCGTGGATGCCACCGGGGTCGCCATCCGTTGGGAGGTGGTGGAGGCGGGCGAGGCGGTCCGGCAGAAGACCGGCTCGCCGCTGCCGGAGTCGGTGCTGGCCGCGATCCGCCGCGCGAAGGTGGCGATCAAAGGCCCGATCACGACGCCGATCGGCACCGGGATGCGCAGCGTCAACGTCGCCCTCCGCCACGCCCTGGACCTCTACGCCTGCGTGCGCCCCTGCCGCTGGATGGAGGGGGTGTCGGCCCCGCACCGCGGCGTGGACCTGGTCATCATCCGCGAGAACTCCGAGGACCTGTACGCCGGCATCGAATTTGACGATGGCGCCCCGGAGACACAGGAACTCATTGGCTGGCTCCAGGCGCACCAGCCGAAGACGATCCGGCCCGACTCCGCCATCTCCATCAAGCCGATCTCCAAGACGGCCTCCGAGCGGATCGTCCGGTACGCCTTTGAGTATGCCGTGGCCCATGGCCGCCGCACGGTGACCGCGATCACCAAAGCCAACATCATGAAATTTACCGACGGCCTGTTCCTCGAGACCGCCCGCGAGGTGGCCAAGGCCTATGAAGGACGTATTGAATTCAGCGAGCGGCTGGTGGATGCCCTCTGCATGCAGCTCGTGCAGCGACCCCAGCAGTTCGACGTGCTCGTGCTGCCGAATCTCTACGGCGACATCGTCTCCGATCTGTGCGCGGGTCTCATCGGCGGGCTCGGCGTGGCTCCCGGCGCCAACATCGGCCCCGACGTGGCGGTGTTCGAGCCGGTCCATGGCAGCGCCCCGAAGTATGCCGGCCAGAACAAGGCGAACCCGACCGCCGAGATTCTCTCCGCCGTCCTGATGCTGCGCCACCTCGGCGAGACCGACGCCGCCGACCGCCTGGAGCGGGCCGTGCGGGCCGTCGTCCTCGAAGGGAAGCAGGTCACCTACGATCTGAAGCCGCGGCGGGACGACCCCACCGCCGTCGGCACCAGCCAGATGGCCGACGCCATCATCACGCAGCTCAGGGGACTGTCCCCGAAGGGGACTGTCCCCGCAACGAGTTCGTCCTAAGCTGGTCGAAGGACCAGCACGGGATGGCTCAACCCTACGATGTGGTGGTGATCGGCGGCGGCCCCGGGGGGTTCTCCGCCGCCACCCGCGCCGCGGCCCGCGGCGCACGCGTCTGTCTCGTCGAGGCCAAAGAGCTCGGCGGCGTCTGCCTCAACACCGGCTGCATCCCGTCGCGGGCCATCGGCATGACCGCCTCCGTCGCGTCATTGGTGGCCCGCAGCGATCGGTTCGGCGTGAAGACCAGCCCCCCGGAGATCGTCTGGCCGGATGCCGTGGCCCGCAAAGATCGGATCGTCCAGCGGCTGCGGAACGGGCTGGCCCAATTGGCCCGCCAGCGGCGGATCGAGCTCATCGCCGGCCGCGCCGTGCTGCACGGGCCCGGCCAGGTGGTGGTCACGGCGCCCGGCATGGTCGCCACCACGAGGCTCGAGACCCGCGCGGTCATCGTGGCCACCGGTTCCCGCCCCAAGCCGTGGGCCGCCGCACCGTTCGATGGCCGGCGCATCCTGTCCAGCGACGATCTCCTGCGCGCCGAGGCGTTGCCGGCACGGCTGGCGGTGATCGGCGGCGGCGTCATCGGCTGCGAGTTGGCCTCGTACCTGGCGCCGTTGGGGGTGGAGGTGACCGTCTATGAGCTCGCCCCGCAGCTGTTGCCGGGGCAGGACCCCGAGCTGGCCCACGCGCTGGAAACGAGCCTGACGAAAGCCGGTGTTCGGGTGATCACCAACGCCCGCGTCACCGCCGTGACGCCTGAGGGTGACGCCGTCACCATCGCGTGCCACCGGTGCCAGGGGGGCCAGGCCCCCCTGGCACCGGTGGATCAGGTGTTGGTGACGATCGGCCGCCAGCCGAATACCGCCGGCCTCGGGTGGGAGTCGGTTGGCGTCACGCTGGCGCCGTCAGGGGCCGTGCCGGTGGACCGCCATTTGCGGACCGCCACGCCCACGATCTTTGCCGTCGGCGACATCCTCGGCCGCCAGCAGACCGCCTACACCGCCAGCGAGGAGGGGGCCGTCGCCGCGGAGAACGCGCTGGGGGCGTTGCAGACGGTGGACGACGCCGTCATCCCGGATTGCATCTTCACCCTGCCGGAGATGGCCACCGTCGGGTTGACCGAGGCCCAGGCCCGGGCCGGCGCCCGGTCGGTGGCGGTCAGCCGCGTCCCGTGGGGCGTGTCGGGCCGGGCGCACACGCTGGATGAGACCGACGGGTTCGTCAAGGTGGTCTACGACGCGTCGGATCAACGCCTGCTTGGCGTCCAGATGATCGGCCCGCGCGCGACCGATCTCATCGCCGAGGCGGCGCTGGCGCTGAAACGGCAGATGACGTTGACGGACCTCGTCCAAGTCCTGCACGCGCATCCGACGCTCTCCGAGACGCTGTGGGAGGCCGCCGCCCAGCCCTTGGGCCGCGCGCTCTACGTCCGATGACCCCAGACAAGGGGCCGCTGCTAGAGGTGGCCCCTTGTTCAGCAGGGGGGCGGCGTGAGACCCGGTTCCCGGCGTGGCTCAGGCGGTCGCTGGGGGTGACGGCGCAGTGGCAGGCCACGAAAGACACACTCGCCGCGCTGCAGGTGTCCACGATTTGTGAAGAGGCCCGTTGCCCCAACCTCGGCGAGTGCTGGTCGCACGGCAACGTCAGCATCATGATTCTCGGCGAGGCGTGCACCCGCCGCTGTGGCTTCTGCGCGGTCACCACCGCCAGGCCGGCGCCGCCCGATCCCGACGAGCCGGCACGAGTGGCTGCCGCAATCCGGCAACTTGGGTTACAATACGTGGTCTTGACGGCCCCGGCACGGGATGATTTGCCGGACGAAGGGGCGGGGCAGTTCGTCGCCGCGATCCGCGCGATTCGGGCGCAGACCCCGGCGGTCGGCGTCGAAGTGCTGATCCCGGATTTCCACGCGCGCGAGCCGTTGCTCACGCAGGTGGCGGCCGCCGGGCCGGATGTCATCAGCCACAATCTCGAAACCGTGCGGCGGCTGTCCCCGGCGGTGCGCCCGCAGGCGCAGTACGAGCGGTCGCTGACCGTGTTGCGCCAGGCGCGTCGGCTGGCGACCGGCCGGGCGCAGATCAAAAGCGGGTTCATGGTCGGCCTCGGCGAGACGCCGGAGGAAGTCCGCGCGTTGATGGGCGACCTGCGCGACGCCGGGTGTGACCTCCTGACCATCGGCCAATATTTGCAGCCGACCCGCGACCAGCGCCCGGTGGCGGCGTTCATTGCCCCGGGACAGTTCGCCGAGTATCGGCGCTGGGGGATGGCCCTGGGATTTCGCCATGTCGCCAGCGGCCCGTACGTGCGCAGTTCCTATAATGCGTTCGAAGCCCTGAGAGGAGGATGTCTGTGACGGCCCTGCACGAAGCGGATCGGATCAAGCGCCTGCCGCGCTACCTGTTCACCATCATGGATGAGCTGAAGGCCAAAGCGGTCGCGCAGGGCCAAGAGGTCATTGACCTCGGGATGGGGAACCCCGATCTCCCCAGCCCCGCCCACGCCGTCGAGGAGCTGTGCCGCCAGGCGGCCAAGGTGGAGAACCAGCGCTACTCCCGCCCGAACGGCGACGTGGAGCAGGCGTTCAAGCGCGCCGTGGCCGCGTGGTACCGCGGCCGGTTCGGCGTCACGCTGGACCCGCTGACCCAGGTGCTGCCGCTGATCGGCTCGAAAGAAGGCATCGCGCATCTCGCGCTGGCCTTCATGAATCCCGACGACATCGCCATCGTCCCCAGCCCCGCCTACCCGCCGCACGGCGACAGCGTCATCATGGCCGGCGGCACGGTGCACACGGTCCCCCTCGCCCCGGAGGCCGGCTACGTGTTGGACCTGGCCGCCATCCCGGAGTCGGCGTTGTCGCGGGCCAAAATCCTCTTCGTCAGCTACCCCCATAACCCGACCAGCGCCTGCGTGGATCTGGCGTTCTACGAGCGGCTCGTCGCGTGGGCCCGCGGCCGATCGCTGATCGTCTGCTCGGATCTCGCCTACTCCGACATCGTGTTCGACGGCTACACGGCCCCCAGCCTCATGCAGGCGCCCGGCGTCCGCGACATCTATGGCATTGAGTTCCATACCGTCTCGAAAAGCTACAACATGGCCGGCTGGCGCGTCGGCTTCGCGGTGGGCCACCCGGACGTGCTCCGCTCGCTCGAGAAAACCAAATCATACATTGACTTCGGTAACTTCCGCGCCGTGCAGCTCGGCGCGATCCAGGCGCTGACCGGCCCGCAGGACTGCGTTCGCGAGACCGTGGACATCTATCGGCAGCGCCGCGACGTGTTCGTCGACGCGATGCGCGCGGCCGGCTGGCCGGTCCCCAGCCCGAGGGGGACGTTCTATCTCTGGGCGAAGATCCCGCCGGCCTTCGGCGCGATGCCCGCGCTGGACTTTGCCTCGCGGCTCGTGGAGCAGGCGGGGGTGGTCGTGGCCCCCGGCGCCGGCTTCGGCGCGCTCGGGGAAGGGTACGTTCGCTTTTCATTGGTCCAACCTGAAGAACGCCTTCGCCGCGCCGCCGACCGGATCGGAAAGGTGTTGGCCGGCGCCTGACACTGCCCGTGGCCGCCCGCGTCCTGCTGCTGTACATCACGGCGCACTCCGGCCACTATCGCGCCAGCCACGCGGTCGAGCAGGCCATCCGCCGGCTGAATCCCCGCGCCGTCGTGCGCACCGTGGACGCCTTCCGATATTTCAATCCGATTCTCTCCCAGCTCATCGACCGCGCCTACATGCTGGTGATCCGCCGGGTCCCGGAGATCTGGGATTTCCTGTACGATAATCCGGAGGTCGCCCAGCGCGGCCGCGGGATGCAGCGGTGGGTGCATCGCTACAACGCCCCCAAACTGCGGCGCCTGCTGGACGAGTTTCGCCCGACGGTCATCGCCTGCACGCAGGCATTCCCCTGCGGGGTCGTGGCCGCCTACAAGCGCGCCGCCGGCCTGCCGATCCCGCTCTACGCGGTCCTGACCGATTTCATCCCCCATCAGTTCTGGTTGCAGGAGGCCGTGAGCGCCTATTGCGTCGGCTCTGAGGCGGCCCAGGCCCGGCTGGAGGAGGCCGGGATCCCGCGCGCGCGGATTCATCACACCGGGATCCCCATCGACCCCGTCTTTACCGATGGCGACGCCGAAGGAGAGGCGCGGGGGCTCTCTCGGGCCTTGGCCCTCGGCCTCGATCCCCAGCAACCGACCGTGTTGCTGATGGGCGGGGGGCAGGGACTGGGGCCGATCGCGCAGGTGGCCCGCGCGCTGGATGCGCTGCCGCAGCCGCTGCAGCTGGTCGTGTTGACCGGGATGAATATCTCGTTGCGGTCCCGGCTGACCGCGGTGCTGCCGCAGTTCCGGCGCCGGGTCGTCGTCTTGGGCCACGTCCCGTTCGTGCATGAGCTGATGAGCTTCGCCACCCTCGTCGTGACCAAGCCGGGCGGGCTCACGACGGCGGAGGCGCTGGCCAAGCGGCTGCCGATCATCATCGTGGACCCGATTCCGGGGCAGGAAGTGAAGAATACCGAGTACCTCCTGCAGCGCCAGGCGGCGGTGCGCGCCCAGCGCTGGGACATCGTCCCGCGCCTGGTCGCCGACCTGCTCGCGCGCCCCGAGCGGGTCGCCGCGCTGCGGCGGGCCGCCGGCGCGCTCGGGCGCCCCCGGTCCGCGCTCGACATCGCCCAGCGCCTCCTCCAGCACGCGTGAGCCCCTACCGGTGGTACCAGGCCGGGTCCTGGCTCGCGACCCGACTGCCGCGGCCGGCCGCCTACGGCCTTGCCTCGTGCCTGGCGGCCGCGCGGTACCGGTTCGCCCGGCGGGACCGCCAGGCGGTCGCCCGCAACCTCGAGGCGGTCCTGGGACCGCAGCACCCGCGCCGCGAGGCGATCCGCCGCGCCGTCTTCCGGAATTTCGCCAAGTACCTCGTGGATTTCTTCCGATTGGGCGAGGTGGACGAGGCGTTTCTCCGGCGGCGCGTGACGATCGTCGGCCGGGAGCACCTGGACGCGGCGCTGCGGCATGGGCGCGGCGCGATCTTAGTCAGCGCCCACCTGGGCAACTATGAGCTGGGGGCGGCGATCACCGCCGCGCTGGGATATCCGGTGAATGTCGTGGTGCTCACCCATCAAGATCCCCGGGTCGACGCCTTCTTCACGCGCCAGCGCGCGGGCCAGCGCGTCCGTCCCATCGCCGTCGGCATGGCGCTGCGGCAGGTGTTTGCGGCCCTGCGCCGCAACGAGCTGGTGGGGATGCTGGCGGATCGCGATTTCTTCAACAACGGCCTCGGGCTGACCTTCCTGGGGCGGGAGATGAGCGTGCCCCAGGGGCCGGCGCTGTTTGGCCTGCGCACCGGGGCGCCGATCGTCCCGGCGTTTCTCACCCGGGAGCCGGGGGATCGCTTCCAGTTCGCCTTCGAGCGCCCGATGGCGCCGGTGCCGGGGGCCGACGAGGGGCGCGAGGTCCCGCGATTGACGGCGGCGATCCTCGCCGTGGTGGAATCGTACGTCCGCCGCTACCCGGACCAGTGGTACCTCTTCCGCGATTTCTGGGATCCCGGCCCATGGGTGATCCTGTGAACGCCTGCGTCGTCATTCCGGCGTTCAACGTGGCCAGGACGATCGGCAGCTTGGTCGTCCAGCTCCGCGCGATGGGGCTGGCGGTCGTGGTCGTGGATGACGGCTCCACCGACCCCACCCCGGCGGTGGCCACGGCCGCCGGCGCCGACGTCCTGTCGCATGCCGCCAACGCCGGCAAAGGCCGGAGTCTCCGCGACGGCTTCGCCTGGGGCGCCGCGCGCGGCCACGACCTGCTCGTGGCGATGGATGGCGACGGCCAGCACCTGCCGGCCGATCTCCCGCGGCTCGTCGCGGCGCTGCAGGCCGATGGCGTCGGCGTGGCCGTCGGCAACCGGATGCGGCAGCTTCGGAACATGCCGTGGGCCCGCCGCGTCACCAACTGGCTGATGTCGTGGGGGATCTCCTGGCTCTGCCGGCAGCGGGTGCCGGACAGCCAGTGCGGGTTCCGCGCCATCCGCCGCGCGGTGCTCGACCGGATCCCCCTGACCAGCGAGCGCTACGAAATCGAGTCGGAGCTGCTCATCCAGGCGGCCCGCGCCGGCTTCCGGATCGTCTCGGTGCCGATCACCACCATCTACCGCAACGAGCGCAGCCGCATCCGCCCCCTCGCCGACACCGTGCGGTTCTTCCGCTTCCTCCGCACCCTGCGTTGAGCTATGCTCGACCATCTGATCGTGGACGGCTACAATGTCCTCCACGCCTGGCGGAACCGCCCAGGGGCGCAGCAAAAGGGACTGTCGCAAGCCCGCCTCACCCTCCTCCGCGACCTGGAATTGGCTGCCGCCACACGCGGCGTCCACTGCACCGTCGTGTTCGACGGTCAACCGATTGAGGATGTCGCGCACGCCTCCTCCGCGCACCTGGAGGTGGTTTTCGCCGGCCCTCGCCAATCGGCCGATGCCGTGATCGAGCGCCTCGTCTGCCGCTCCCAGCAAAAGGGCCTGTCCCCTTGCGGGACTGGCCCTTTTGCTGGGGCCATCGTCGTCACCGACGACCGCCTCCTCGGCACCCTCGCCATCGGTTGGGGCGCCCGCTGCTGGTCCACCACCCGGCTCGCCCAGTGGTTGGCGGCGCCCCCTTGACACGCCGGCTTCTTCGACATATACTTGTATTGATAGGAGGATATCCATGAAAACCCAGATCGTGCTCCCGGACCCTGTGTTCGTGCAGCTCAAGCGGGCGGTCCCCATCCGCCAGCGCAGCCGGTTCATTACCGAAGCGGTGCAGGCACGGCTTCGGTTGCTTCAGTTCCAGCACGCCCTGCACGCGGCGGTGGGGTGTTGGAGCAATAAGAACCATCCTGAGCTCACCTCGCAAGCGGCGATCAATCGGTATCTGGCGCGGTTCCGTGCCCGTTTCCAGCGGCATGGCTAAATACCTCGCCGATTCCGACGTCCTCATCTGGATTCTCCGGGGCCGCCAAGACACTGCCGCGATCTTTGATCGTTTGGCGAACGAAACCGGAGACCCGCTGGCCTGTTCGGCGTTGACGGTGCTGGAAATCTGGTCAGGCGTCAGACCGTCGGAGACGCACCGCACGTCGCAGTTCTTGGACGCGCTGGATGTGCTGCCGACCGACCGGCCCATCGCGACGTTGGCGGCAGATTTGTTGCGGACCGGGCGGCGGCCACGCACGCCGAGCGAGTGGGTGGACACCGTCATTGCGGCCACCGCGCTCCATCACCGGCTGACGTTGCTCACCTATAACCGGAAAGATTATCCCTACCCCGACCTCGTGCTCTATCCATTCTGAGCCCGACCGCGCCTGGCGTTAGTAACGCTAAGTTTCGAACAATGTTGTTGACACCTCCGCCATCCCCGGTACACTATCCCCCTACCTTACAGGAGGATTCCCCGATGCGGCACCCGATGCTCCGTGGCTTCGCGCTCCTACTCACCGGCTCCCTGGCGATCGCGCCGACCTCTGCCTTCGCCCTTCGCGCCGGCTTGGAAGGGGATACCGAGGAGAAAGTTGCCCAAGCCCTCGTTCCCACCTCTGTTGCGGCTGGCCTGGAGGAGACCTTCCAGGTAGAGCCGATCCCTGTGCTGACGCTCAAGGCCCATGAACTGCTCGTCCCTGCCGGATCGGCATTACTGGCGGTGCATCCTGCAGGGCAATATGATCATACCCTGCAAATCTACGAGCGCCCCCCTCGCGCCCTCACATTTAACGAGGGCGAACAGGCAACTATGGCAGCCGGGCTTCCTCGAGCCGCAGTGTATATTCCCCGTCGCGAGATGTTGTTAGTAGCCTATGTGGATCAGTTGATCTGGTATCCGATCGTCGCCAAGTCCACCAGCCGGCTGGGCGGGGTCGTTCGCCACACGGTGGAGAGATCCGTCCTGTTTGACGGTCCAACGATGTCCGGCATCACCGCCCTGGCCTACGATGCTGCGACGGACCGAGTGTTTGTGGCTCATGAAGATCGCGCGGATAAGGGTAGTGTGGGGCGGTGGTTGGTCCGGAGCCTCGACCTCGCCCGCGGGCAGGAAATCGACCGGGTCAGCTTTGAGTTCCCCATCAAAACCTTGGCCTATGCCGGCGGCATGCTGGCGGTGGTTCTCCCGAACCGCCGGGGTGATGCACTGTACTGGGTGGATCCCGCGACCGACACCCGAACACCTCGTGATGTCCGCGATACCACGATCTATGCTCTCGTGCCGGGACCGGATGACATGCTCCTGATTGATGAGCAGGTCAATCCCCTTGGTATCCCCCCGTATGAGCGCCTCGTGTTCGTGAATCCCGCCACAGGGGCCGAACGGCGATGGCGATTGCCCGACGGGCTGCAGCCCACTGGCTCGATCGCTTATGATGCGCATCACCGCCAGCTCTTGATGGCCGTCCCGGCAGAAAATGGCATGTACCATCTTCGGGCCTATCCCCTCACCGGCCTGGAGGAGCAGCAGCCAAAGAACGCGCCGGCGAGTGCGCCGACGCTCGACTTCGAGCATGGGACCCCCATCACGGCGGACGAGCAGATGCGTGCGTTGCGCCCGAACGACTTCGTCGCCTTCCGGTTTGCTCAGCATCCAGGGTCCCCGATCTTCTATTATCGGATCGTGCGGCGATATGATCCCGTATTGCCCAGCGCGCGGAGTCTCGAGCTGCTCGAGGTGAATGATGTGGGCGCATCGCTGGCCAAGCCGACCAAATGGTGGCTGATCGAGACCTTGCTGAATCGCCAGCCATGGCAAGCCGAGAAACCGGGTGGCAAGGAATTTGAGTTCCGCCGCGTGACGCTGGTCGCGGCCCCTGCTGACGCCCCGGTCGTCGCGGTGGCGCCACCCACCCCGATCCCGCCCCCCGGCATCACCGCAGGCCTGGAGGAGGCGCGGGCATTGGCGTTGGACTCCGAGGATGGCCGGGCGCTCGTGGCGCAGTTGGGTCCGGCGCCGGCCGGGGCGACCCGCATCGCGTGGGTCCCCGAAGCGCAGGTCACTCAGCTGATGGTCAATCCGCAGGACTTTGGGCGCGTTGGGAGAAACATCTACGTGGAGCCGTCGCTGGCCCGGGACTTCCCGCCCGCCGTCAACTCCTCACGGCGCTTCTCCTGCTATCATTTTTTACCCCGCCGATTGCCTAGGGCAACGGACGCGATGCTGATGGCGTTGGTCAACACACCATTATCCCGCGACATCTCCCAGGCGACCACGATCCGATTCGAGACGGTCGAGGCGGTGCGGGGAGTGACCGAGGAGGCCTTGGTGGTGGTGGCGAAACACCCAGCGTTCTGGGGACTGGAAATTCGATGGGTCGCGGGGTCCTCCAAGCCCGTGAAGTTCCAGGGCCGGGACGGCTTCGCATTCTACCTGTAACATAAAAGGGCCGCTTATATAAGCGGCCCTTTTTCCTTGACCGCGCTGCGGCGCGTGTAGTATCGTTCACCCGCAGTACACAATTCGGACGTCTCTAGGTGAAGGGAACCCGGTGAGAATCCGGGGCGGTCCCGCCGCTGTGATCGGTTCACGACCGCTGCAGTCATGCCACTGTCCCGCAGGATCGGGGATGGGAAGGCGCAGCCAGTAGGTTGACCCGAGAGCCAGAAGACCTGCCTGGAGCATTCGTGGTTCGCACGGCCCCGCGAGAGGGCTGAGGCGTCTTCGGCTCTTCGTCCGCCTCTTCCTCCTCCGCGCCCGTGCCTCACATGCGGAGGACATGTCATGGCTCGTACACGATCCCTCACCCTCGTCATCTGGTGCTTGGTCACCGCGCCGTGCTGGGCGGCGCCCGAGACCGACACCACGCTCTCCCCGGCCGACGTCGCCTCGCTCGAGGAAGTCGTCGTCACCGCCCGGCGCGTGCCGGGCGTCCACACCTCGCTCAAAGAGTTGCCTAGCCACGTCACGGTCGTCACGGCCGACCAGATCGCCCGCTCCGGCGCCCGCACGACCCCCGAGGTGCTCCAACAGCTCGCCGGCGTGTCGGTCTCGGACAGCCGGGGATTCGGGCTGGGCACCGACGCCGGGGCGAACACCCGCGGCGTGGTCAACAGCTCCCGCACCGGGGCGCTGATCCTCGTGGACGGCGTCCGGCTCAACCGGCTGAGTGGCGACGAGGTGCACTGGCTCTCCGTCCCGGTCCATACCATCGAGCGGATCGAGGTCCTCCGCGGCAGCGGCGGCACGAGCTACGGGGAGGGGGCCCTCTCGGGGGTGATCAACATCATCACGAAGCGCGGGGCCGACCGGCCCCTCGTGGCGGAACAGGGGGTGGAAGGGGGCAGCTACGGCTGGTGGCGCTCGGTCACCGGGGTGCGCGGCACCGAGGGGGCCTGGCGGTACGGGGCGTCGCTCAGCCGCCAGCTCACCGACGGCTACCGGGCCAGCACCTCCTCGCGCGCGACGACCAGCACCCTGGCGGTCACCTGGGCCCCAACGCCGGAGACGACGCTGGACGTGACCGCCAGCCATCACGAGGACACGACCCGGTTCCCCGGCGGGCTCACCACCGCGACGGTCGAGCGGGATCGCCGGAACCCCGGCAGCTTCAACGGCTTCTTCCAGGATCGGATTTCCACGGTGGGGGCCACCCTCACGCGGCGGCTCGACGAGGCCTGGACGGTCGTGGGCAACCTCTATCAGCGGTTGTGGGAGTCGGACTCGACGACCACCAGTGCGTTTGCCAACATCGCCCCCTCCCGGGGCGGGGGACTGCGGGCGGCCCATCAATGGCAGCACCCCTCCTGGGAGGCCACGACGGTCATCGGCGCCGAGCTGTACGAGGATAAGGTGACCACCGGCACGCGGGGGGCGGCCCTCTCCGAGTCCAACCGGGACGGCGGCGCCGTCTTCATCGAGGAGACGCTCAAGCTGTTCCAGCGGTGGATTCTCACCGCCGGGTTTCGCTACGACCGCAGCGATTACGAGGAAGCCCTGACGTTCCCCGTGTTCGAGGGGACCCTGCTGTTCAACGGCCGCAGCCCGAAGGTCGGCGTGACCTACCTGGCCAACGACGTAACGACCCTCTACGCGAGCTGGGCCCGCACCTTCAAGGCCCCGAACATTGACGACCTCGACGCCGTCCTGCCCCCGTACAATGACAGTCCCAGCGTCCAGCCGCAGACCGCGGATACCACCGAGCTCGGCGTCCGCTGGGACGCCGCCCCCTGGGCCCGTTGGCAGGTGGCGGGCTACCACACGCGGATTGACGACGAGATATTGTTCAACTCGGACACGTTTGCCAACGCGAACTTCACGACCCGCCGCGTCGGCGCGGAGGTGGCGCTCCACGGCGCGCTGGCGAAGGACCGGCTGACCTACGCCGCCACCTACACGCTGGTGAAGGCCCGGTTCCTGAAAGGGGCGTTCACCGGCTACCAGATCCCTGGCACCCCCGAGCACCGGATCACCGCCAAGGCCACTTATCGCTTCACGCCGTGGTTGGAGGGGACCGCCGACTATCTCTGGGTGGACACGCCGTTTCGGATCAACAATTTCCTCAATACGCTGTCCGGGGACATCTACGGCGTGGTGAACGCCACTCTCCGCTACCGGCGCCCCTCGCACGAGATCTTCCTGACGGTGCAGAACCTGCTCGACGAGGAGTACACCAGCTTCCAATCGTCGGGGGGCACGGACGTCTCCACCGGCGAGAACCCGGCCCCGCCCCGCACCTGGCTCCTCGGCGCCAAGTTCAAAACCTAGGGGACGTCTATGAAAACGGCGCCCGTGTCAAGTGATTCCGCTCGTTGAGTTGCCCTACACGTCTATTCGTGCTCGGTGGCACACGAACTCGGGTTCAGGGGTCGAGGTCCCAATCGCT
>JACQRF010000024.1 GCA_016206635.1 Candidatus Omnitrophota bacterium | reverse complement strand
CGTCATCAAGTACGGCGGCAGCGCGCTGGGCAACCCGGCGCGGCGCCGGGGGATTTTGCAAGACCTGGCGTTTCTGAGCGTCGCGGGGATCCGCCCGGTGCTAGTGCACGGCGGCGGGTCTGACATCTCACAGCGAATGGCCGCTGCCGGGCGGCACGCGAAGTTCGTGGATGGCCTGCGGGTGACCGATGCCGCCACGCTCCAAATCGTCACGGAGGCGCTCCATGCCTTGAACCGCGCGTTGGTCAAAGAGTTGATCGCGCTCGGCGGGCGGGCGGTCGGGCTCGCGCGCGCCGCGGTGACCCCGCTGCTCGCCAAACGGCTGACGATCCGCGGCCAAAACCTGGGATTCGTCGGCGAGATCGTCGAGGTGCATCCGACCCCGGTGCTGTCGGCCGCGCGGCGCGGGGCGATCCCGGTGGTCTGGCCGCTGGGCAAAGATCGGGAGGGACAGCTGTACAACGTGAACGCCGATCTGGCGGCGGCGGAGCTGGCGGCGGCGCTGCACGCGGAGAAACTGGTGCTGGTGACCGACGTGCGGGGAATCCTGCGGCGGCCGGAGGGGCCCCTCCCCGACGATCGTCTGGGAGAAACGCCGAGTTCACTGATCCCGCACGTCACCGCCCGCGAGGTGGACGCGCTCATAACCCAGGGGGTGATCGTCGCGGGGATGATCCCCAAAGCGAAGGCGTGCGTGCACGCCTTGAAGCACGGGGTCCGCAAAACCCACATGATCGATGTGAAAATCCCCCATGGCCTGTTGCTGGAGATCTTCACCGACCGAGGGATTGGCACGGAGATCGTCAAATGACCCCGTTAGAGGTGGAAGGGCTCTACGACCAGTATGTGATGCCGACCTACCCCCGCGTGGGGGTGACGATCGTCCGGGGTCGCGGCTCCTGGCTGTGGGACGCGGACGGCACACGATACCTGGACTTTTTCCCCGGATGGGGCGTCAGCTCGCTGGGGCATTGCCCGCCGGTCGTCGCGCGCGCCGTCCGGGAGCAAGTCCGCACGCTGATCCACGTGCCGAACAGCTACTATTCGGTCCCGCAGGCGCGGCTGGCCCGCGCACTCGTGGAGGCGGCCTTCGACGGCAAGGTCTTTTTCGGCAACAGCGGGGCGGAAGCGGTCGAGGGGGCGATCAAGCTGGCGCGCAAGTGGGGGCACCCGCAGCGATGGGAAATCATCACGATGCGCCAGTCGTTCCATGGGCGGACCTTGGGTGCGCTGGCCGCGACGGGGCAGCCGAAGTACCAGCAGGGATTCCAACCGCTGCCGGCCGGCTTCAAGGCGGCGCCGTTCAATGACCTGGAGGCGGTGATCAAGGCGATCACGCCGCACACGGTGGCGATCATGCTCGAGCCGATCCAAGGCGAGGGCGGGATCCACGTGGCCACGCCCGCTTTCCTCGGCGGGCTGCGACAACTGTGCGACCGCAAGAAATTGCTGCTGATCTTCGACGAGATCCAGACCGGTTTCGGGCGCACCGGGACGCTGTTCGCCTTCCAGCAGGATGGGGTGGTCCCGGATATCCTGCTGATGGCCAAGGCGATCGCCGGCGGCTTGCCGATGGGCGCGCTCCTGGCGCGGCGGCCGATCGCCGACACGCTGACGCCGGGCACGCACGCGGCGACGTTCGGCGGCAGCCCGCTGGTCTGCGCGGCGGCCCTGGCCGTCGTGAACGCCCTCACGCCGGCCCGGCTGGCCAAGGTCCGGCAGCGGGGCCTGCAGCTCCGGGCGCAGCTCGACGGGTTGCGGCGGAAACACCCGATCATCACCGAGATCCGCGGGCGGGGCCTGATGCTCGGCGTGGAGCTCAGCCGGCCCGGCGCGCCGATCGTGGAGGCGTGCCGGCGCCGCGGCCTGCTGATCAACTGTACCCAGGAAAAGACGCTGCGGCTGATGCCGGCGCTGACCGTTACGACGGCGGATCTTGCGAAAGCGGTTTCGATGCTGGATGCCGCGCTCACGGAGACGAGGTAACATGGCGATCCACCACGTGCTGGCGCTGACGGATGTATCGAGGCCGGAAATCGACGCGCTGTTCGAGCTGACCTCCTTGCTCAAGCAACGGAAAGTCAAGGTCAGCGCGCCGCTGGCCGGCAAAACGCTCGGCCTGATGTTCCAGAAACCGTCCGTCCGGACCCGGTTGTCATTCGAGGTCGGGATGTATCAGCTCGGCGGGCAGTGCGCCTATCTCGGCCCGGAGGACATCCAGCAAGGCCATCGCGAGTCGGCCAAGGACCTGGCCCGCGTGCTGTCACGCTACGTCAACGGCATCGCCGCCCGCACCTTCGCGCATCAGGACGTCGTCGAGCTGGCCCGGTGGTCCACCGTCCCGGTGATCAACGGCCTGTCCGACACCCATCACCCGTGCCAGGCGCTGGCCGACCTCTACACGATCCTGGGGCATTTCGGCTCGCTCAAGTCGCTGAAGATCGCGTACCTCGGCGACGGTAACAACGTCTGTCATTCGCTGATGCATGGCTGCGCGCTGCTGGGGGCGCATCTCACGGTGGCCACGCCGAAGCCGTTCCCGCCGCAGCCGGGGATCGTCGAGGAGGCCCGCCGCGCGGCCGCGCGCGCCGGCGGCGCCCTGACGCTGACGCACGATCCGAACGCCGCGGCCAGCGGCGCGGCGGTGCTGTACACCGACGTCTGGGTCAGCATGGGCCAGGCCAGGACCCCTGCGCAGCTCAAGGCGTTCGCGCCGTTTCAACTCAACCGGGCATTGGTCGCGCGGGCCGACAAGCGACACATCGTCATGCACTGCCTGCCGGCGCACCGGGGCGAGGAGATCACCGACGAGGTCATGGACAGCCCCCACTCGATGGTGTACGACCAGGCCGAGAATCGCCTGCACGTCCAGAAGGCGATTCTCCTTTGGCTCTTGCGAGGAGCGAAATCCCGATGAACTCTAAGGTAGTCTTGGCCTATTCCGGCGGATTGGACACGACGGTCTGTCTGCAATGGCTCAAGGACCGCGGCTTCGACGTGATCGCCTTCTGCGCCGATGTGGGGCAGGGGGAAGATCTGCAGGCGGCGCGCCGGCGGGCACTGGCGTGCGGCGCCGTGAAGGCGATCGTCCATGATCTCCGGCAGGAATTCGTGCGGGACTTCGTCGCGCCGTCGCTGAAGGCCGGCGCCGTGTACGAGGGCAAATATCTGTTGGCGACGGCGCTGAGCCGGCCGTTGATCGCCAAGCATCTGGCGGAGGTGGCGAAGGCCGAGGGGGCCACGCATGTCGCCCATGGATGCACCGGGAAAGGGAATGACCAGGTCCGCTTCGAGGTGACCTTAGCCGCGCTGGCCCCGTCCATCAAGGTGCTCGCGCCGGTGCGGGAGTGGGAGCTGAAGTCGCGGGAAGAGGAGATCGCCTACGCCAAGCGGCGCAAACTCCCGATCACCGTCACGACACAGGGGCTCTATTCGCTGGATCAAAACCTCTGGGGCGTGGCGATCGAGTGTGGGCCGCTCGAAGATCCGTGGACGGAGCCGCCGGAGGCGGCCTATCGTTGGACCACCTCCCCGATGAACTCGCCGAAGACGGCCGTCTACGTCACGATCGGGTTTGCGCGCGGGGTGCCGGTCGCGCTGAACGGCACGAAGCGGCCGCTGATGGCCATCATCCAACAGCTCAACCGGCTCGGGTCCCGCTTCGGCGTCGGCCGGAGCGACCTGGTGGAGGACCGGCTGGTCGGCATCAAATCGCGCGAGGTGTATGAGGCGCCGGCGGCGACGATCCTGCACGCCGCGCACCGCGAGCTGGAGTCGCTGACGCTGCACCGGGAGGTGCTGGAATTTAAAGAGCTGGTCGCGGCCCGGTACGCCCGGCTGATCTACGATGGGCTGTGGTACACGCCGCTGCGCTCGGCGCTCGACGGCTTCATTGGGCAGACCCAGGCGGTCGTCACTGGCGAGGTCCGCGTCAAGCTCTGGGGTGGACACGCCACGCCGGTCGGCCGGAAATCTCCGCGCGCGCTGTATCGCAGAACCTTGGCGACCTACGGTGGAGAGGATACCTTCGACCAGAAGATGGCGGAAGGGTTCATCGCCATCTGGGGGCTCCCGTACAAAGCCACAAGGGCACGGCCATGACCAAGAAATTATGGGGGGGCGGTTACCGCCGCGCGACCTCGCCGACGATTGAGCGGTTCACATCGTCGATCGCAGTTGACCAGCGCCTCGCGCTGGATGATCTTCAAGGCTCGCGGGCCCATGCCCAGATGCTGGGCCGGCGGCGCATCATTCCCAAGGCCGCCGCGGCACGACTGGTCAGAGGGTTGGAGGCCGTGCGGCGCGATTGGGTGGCCGGCAAAATCGCCATTGACCCATCGGCGGAAGACATCCATAGCGTGCTGCATGCCGCGCTCGAGCGGGCCATCGGCCCGGCAGCGCAGTATCTGCACACCGCCCGGTCACGCAACGACCAGGTGATCACCGACACGCGGCTCTACGGCGTGCGGGCGGCCCGGCAGGGGGCCGACTCGGTGCGCAAGTTGCAACGCGCCATCGTGCAGACCGCCGCCAAGCATGCCGCGCTCATTGTGCCCGGCTACACCCATCTGCAGCACGCGCAGCCGGTCCTCTGGGCCCATTGGCTGCTATCGTATTGCGAGGCGCTCGAGCGGGACCGGCAACGGCTGCGGGCCGCGGCTGACCGGCTCGATGAGCTGCCGCTCGGCAGCGGGGCGCTGACCGGCACGAGTTTTCCGGTGGATCGCGTCTTCGTGGCCAAACAGCTGGGCTTTGCCCGGGTCTCGGCCAACTCGATGGATGCCGTCACCGACCGCGACGGGCCGCTCGAGGTGATGTCCGCCCTCGTGCTGCTCGGCATTCATCTCTCGCGGATCGCGGAAGACCTGCTGCTGTGGGTCCACTCGGACGTCGGCTTCCTGACACTGGACGAGCGGTTGTGCACCGGCAGCTCGATGATGCCGCAGAAGCAAAACCCGGATTTCCTCGAGCTGACGCGGGCGGAATGTGGCACGTTGATCGGCACGCTGACCGGGTTCCTGACGGTCTGCAAGGCGCTGCCATCGGGGTATAACCGGGATTTGCAGGTGGATAAAGCGCACCTGTTCCGCGCGGTGGTTGCCGCCACCGGCATGCTGGCCGCGCTGACGGATGGCTTCCACGGCCTGACCGTGCAGCGAGACCG
>JACQRF010000023.1 GCA_016206635.1 Candidatus Omnitrophota bacterium | reverse complement strand
TCGCCGCCGCCGGCGCCGACTGGATCCACCTCGATGTGATGGACGGGCATTTCGTGCCGAACCTGACCATCGGCCCGCAGGTGGTGGCGGCGCTGCGGCCCGCCACGCGCCTGCCGTTCGATGTGCACTTGATGATCGAATCGCCGGGGCGGTCTCTCGAGCTGTTTGTGGCGGCCGGCGCGGATCGCGTGACCGTGCATGCCGAGGCGTGCCCCGACTTGCCGGCGGTCATCGCGCAGCTCAGGCGGCTGAAGGTGCGCGCCGGCGTGGCCCTGCGCCCGCAGACGCCGCTGTCGGTCGTGATGCCGTGCCTCGACGCGCTCGATCTGGTGCTCCTGATGACCGTCAATCCCGGGTTCGGCGGCCAGGCGTTCATGCCGGATGTCCTCCCGAAGATCGAGATGCTCCGCCGCGAGTTTGCGCGCCATATCCAGGTGGATGGCGGGATTACCGATGAGACCGGGCGCCGCGCGGTCGAGGCCGGCGCCGACGTGCTGGTGGCCGGCACCTACATTTTCGGCGCGGCCGATCCGCGGCAAGCGATGGACTGTTTGCGGGGGCAGGCGCCGCCACCGGCTCGGGCGTCGAAAGCCCCTGCCTCAGGCGAGTACATGGCATGACGACAATGCCAAAGGGGCCTGGCCCCCTTTACCAAAAAGGGGCCAGGCCCCATCGGATCGTGTTCGGCACCGATGGCTGGCGCGGGCGCGTGGCGGATGACTTCACGTTCCCCAATGTTCGGGCGGTCGTGCACGTCATCGCCGAGTATTTGCGCCGCCACCCGGCGCCGGGGAATCGCCGCCGCGCGGTCGCCGTCGGATACGACACCCGATTCCTGGGCGATCGGTTCGCCGAGACGGCGGCCGAGGTGCTGGCCGGCCATGGCATCCCGGTCTTGTTGAGCGACGGGCCGGTGCCGACCCCGACGATCTCGCTGATGATCCGATTGAAGCGCCTCTCCGGCGGCATCGTGATCACCGCGTCGCACAACCCCGCGCACTATAACGGCGTCAAATTCAAACCGTACTATGCGGGGCCCGCCGAGCCGGCGATGACGCAGTGGTTCGAGCGGCATCTGGGCCGCACGCCGGTCCACGCGATGCCGCTGCACGAGGGGGTGCGGACCCGGCGCATCCAGCGCGTGGACTTCGTGCCGCAGTACCTCGCATGTGTCCGGCGCTTCATGGACTTCGATGTGTTCCGCCGCGCACGGCTGCGGATCGCCGTCGATGCCATGCACGGGGCCGGCGACCATCTGGTGGCCCGCGCGCTGGCCGGGACCACCTGCCGCGTCGAGACGGCCCATGGCGACCCGCACCCGACGTTCGGTGACCGGCGGCCGGAGCCGACCGGCGAGCACCTCGGCACGCTGTGTCAGACGGTGATCCGGGGACGGTTCGACCTGGGATTGGCCACCGATGGCGATGCCGACCGCGTCGGCCTCGTGGATAACCAGGGCCGGTTCGTCACGTCGCAGGAAACGATGGCGCTGCTGGCCTGGCACCTCCTCGAGGACCGGCGATGGCGCGGCGGGCTCGCCAAGACGGTGGCCGGCACGAACGTGATGGCGACGATCGCGACGGCGTTTCGTGTGCCGCTCTATGAGACGCCCGTCGGGTTCAAGCACATTGCGACCTTAATGTTCGAGGGCAAAGTGTTGTTCGGGGGGGAAGAGTCCGGGGGATTCGGGATCAGCCGCGTGATGCCGGAGCGCGACGGCACCTTAATGGGGCTGCTCGTCGCCGAGATGCTGCTGCAGCGCCGGCGATCATTGGCCCAGCTGGTGGGCGATCTCCGCCGGCGATTCGGCGCCTGGACCTACCGGCGCGCCGACGTCGCGCTGGAGGCGCCGCTGCCGGCCACCTTTGCCACCACCTTGGCCGCGCGCTTGCCGAACCGGCTGGCCGGCCGCCCGGTCCGCCGCGTGGTGACGACCGACGGCGCCAAGGTATTCCTGGATGGCGGCAGTTGGATCTTGTGGCGCGCCTCGGGCACGGAGCCGCTGCTGAGGATCTACGCGGAAGGGACGTCCGACCGCGAAGTCCGGCAATTGCTGGAGGCCGGCCGCGCGCTCGCGAAGGCGCCATGATCCCGCGCGCCCGCATCCGGAATTTCTGCATCATCGCCCACATTGACCATGGCAAATCGACATTGGCCGATCGCCTGCTCCTGGCGACCGGGGCGATCACCCCGCGGGAGTTCCGCCACCAGCTGCTCGATGACATGGACCTGGAGCGGGAGCGGGGGATCACGATCAAGGCCTCGGCGGTGCGGCTGCAGTACCGCGCGCGCGACGGCCAGGACTACGTGCTCAATCTGATTGATACGCCGGGCCACGTGGACTTCACCTATGAGGTGTCCAAGTCGCTGCGGGCGTGCGAGGGGGCGCTGCTCGTCGTAGATGCGGGGCAGGGGGTGGAGGCCCAGACGGTGGCTAACCTGTACCTCGCCCGCGAGCATCAGCTGACGATTATCCCGGTCATCAACAAAGTGGATTTACCGAACGCCGACGCCCCCCGGGTCCAGCGGCAGTTGGCGGAGACGCTCAGCCTCACCGCCGCGCCGGCATTGGTCAGCGCCAAAGAAGGGACCGGCGTCGACGAGCTGCTGGAACGGATCGTCCGCGAGGTCCCACCGCCGGCCGGCGATCCGGCGCAGCCGCTGCAGGCCCTCATCTTCGACTCAAAATTCGACGTGTACAAAGGCGTGATCCTGTACTGCCGCGTGATCCACGGCACGCTGGCTGCGGGGATGCCGGTGCTGCTCATGGGGGCGCGGCGGACGCATGAGGTGCAGGAGGTCGGCGTGCTGACGCCGCGGCCGACGACCGTGACGGCGCTGGCCGCCGGGGAGGTCGGCTACGTGACCGGCAATATCAAGGAGGCCCGCGAAGTCCGGGCCGGCGACACGGTGACCCATGCCCGCGCGCCCGCGACCGCCCCGCTGCCCGGCTACAAACCGGTGCACCCGCTCGTGTTCTGCGGGCTCTACCCGGTGAACGCCAAAGATTTCCCGGCGCTGCGGGAGGCGCTGGAAAAACTCCGCCTCTCCGACGCGTCGTTTTCCTTCGAGCCGGAGACGTCCAGCTCGTTCGGGTTCGGGTTCCGCTGCGGGTTCCTCGGGCTGCTGCATCTGGAGATCATCCAGGAGCGGCTCGAGCGGGAATTCGGGCTGAACCTCATCGCCACGACGCCGAATGTCGTCTACCGGGTGCGGCTCCGCCGCGGCACGACGGTCGAGATCGACAACCCGACGACGCTGCCCTCCACCGGGGAGATCGACACCCTCGAGGAGCCGGTCATCCGCGCCTTTCTCATCGCCCCGGCGGATGCGCTCGGTCCGGTGATGGCCTTGGCCCAAGAGCGCCGCGGCGTGTACCAATCGACGCAGTACCTCGGGAC
>JACQRF010000022.1 GCA_016206635.1 Candidatus Omnitrophota bacterium | reverse complement strand
GGCACCCTGGGGAGAGGGGCGGGGCGCAGGGACAGACGGCGTCGGGATCGCCGTCGGGGAGAATGGCCGCACCGTGGTCACCACCGGCGACGCCAGGAAGCACAGAAACAGGCCGCCGATCACGCACCAGGCCGCCCCGCCGATCGCCACCATGATCCACCATCGCAACGGCCGCTTGGGCTTCGGGCGGCCTCGGGATTTTTTCGCACGGGTCATAGCTCTACGATAACACAAAACCGCAGATGTGTCGGATCAGGCGTAGACTTTCGCGCGAACGGTATCCAGCAACGCATCGATCTTCCCCGACCGCCAGCCCGCCGCGCGCAACGCCTCATCGATCGTCCGAGACAGCGATTGCGTCGTCACCACGTGAACGACCGCCGTCACAGCGCCGATCCACTCCCGGAGGATGCCGCGCGCCATCGCCAGCGCCTCGTCCATCGAGGCCGCCGTCCAGCGGAACTGCCCGGCCGCCGCCCCCACCACGATCATCTGGGTCTCCTCCACCCCGGCCGCCTGAAGCTGGAGGGCCTCGTCAGGGCTGGTGGCAATGGCGATGACATACGGCAACTCATGCTGGACGAACACGCCCGCCGCCCGCCCCGCCTCGCCCACCAGGACGAACCCGGCCGGCGCCGGCGGCACAGGCCGCTCCTCCATTCCCGCGCGATCGTCAGAGCGACGCGCCACCGCCGCCGCATCAGCGGCTCGGGCAACTTCGACTTTTTGCTTCAAGCCCTGAACTCGTTGGGCAGCCGTGGCCTGATCGGCGGCCTGCTGGGTCTGGAAAGTGGCGAGGGCGGTCGCGGCGGCGGTCACCGCCTCCTTGGCGACGGTGAGGCGCTTCGCCTGCTCGGTGGCGGTCCGTTGAGCGGCGGCCAGGGCCGCTGCCAAGCGGGCCTCATCCGCCTGGGCCAGGCGCCGGGCCTCGACGTACTTAGTGTGGAAGGTCGCCAGGGCTTCGGCGGCCGTCGTCACGGCGGCCTCGGCGGCGGCCTGCGCCTGGATCAGGCGGGTTTCCTCCGCCTGGGTTTGCGCGCGGACCTCAGCCCGCTGGGCGCGGAAGGTCTTGAGGTCGCCGGCGGCCGTCGTCACGGCGGCCTCGGCAGCGGCCTGCGCCTGGATCAAGCGGGTTTCCTCCGCCTGGGTTTGCGCGCGGACCTCAGCCCGCTGGGCGCGGAAGGTCTTGAGGTCGCCGGCGGCCGTCGTCACAGCGGTCTCGGCGACCTCGAGGGTCTGTGCCTGCGTGGCGGCGGAGGCCTGTGCGGTGGTTGATGATGGCGCCACGACATCATCCTCAATGGCGATGGCCTGGGGAAGGGTAATGGCCGTTGGATCCGCCTCAGCTGGTGATAGTTTGGCGACGACCCGCAACTGGTCGAGCACCTCCGGAGAGGCCATAATCAGCTCGGTCTTGCGGTACTTGCGAAGGACGTGGTTGACGGCGCGGAATTGCGGCAGGCTGTCCACATTCAAGGTTTGATATTCGCCGCCGGCGCTGGGCGGCACCAGGGTGGGGCCCCGGATCGTTTTGACAGGATAGTATGGTATATGTCGGACCTGGGTGAATGGCTGATTCTCTGGGAGATTGGCCCAGACGGCGGCCACCGCGATGCGGGGGTCGGTAAATTGACCATTATGGAGGAGATGGCGAAGAACTGTCGGGTCGGCCAGCGTACCGTCGAGAATCTTGAAGGAGGGATTCCATTGCCGATTCATCAGTTGAAGCCGGCGGGCGATGGCGCCGCCCCGCCATTGATCCACCATGGCGATGACCAGGAACCAGAGATGGGAATCTTTCTCGCCCGGCGCGTACGCGCCCAAAACCCTCTGGTACAGCTTCTGGGCCGTATTGTGCGTGAAGAGATAACTGGCCAGTCCGACGCCGGTATCCCCGGCGGTCGACACCTCGTTGCGCTGGTAGGCCTCGAGGTCCCCCATAATAGCCAGGAAGAATTCCAATTGTGCATCCGGGGAGAGCTTGCCAAACTCATCGAGGATCTCCTGGGGGAGCTTCCCCCCCAGCAGCTCATGATTCGCCAACTCCATCCCCATGCCTTTGCGGAACTGGAGCGCCCGCAAGAGCGCGTCTTGATCGTCGCGGAGTTGGAGAAAGCGTTCCAACAGCCGTGCCTCCCGGTGGAGCGAAACGGCGGGACTAGCCGGAAACAGCAGATCGCCCAACATCCATCCCAGCAACGTGTCCTCCGCAAACGTCAACCCGAGATCGAGCATCCCGGTCATCATGCGCCCACTCTTGAGATAATTGAGATCGCTCAAGACCCGCGCATCCGGCGGCTCGTGGGCCAGGCGGAGCGCGACCGCCGCCGGGATGGGGCTCGCGTTCCACGCGTTGGCGCTCCGGGTGAAGAGGGTCAGTCCGAAGATCCGCAGGGCCGGCGGGAGCGCGCCGAGGACGAATTCCCAGTCCAGATTGTGGATGAATCCCAAAAACATGTCGGGATCTTTGTGGGGATCGACTCGCCGGGCCAACAACCGGGCATCCCGGCTATAGAGCCGCTTCCGGGCCCACGCCACGCCGCGCCGGTCCCACGCCCGGAGGCCAATCATCGGACACCGCCACACGATCTGCGCGCCGAGCCATTGGAAGGCCCCCGGGATCAACGAGAGGGCCCGCACCCCATCGCCAAAGGCGGAGAGGCCGCGCGCATCGGCCACCCACATGTCGAGCCGTTGGCCATTCCGGCCGTCCGGGCTATACCACGCGCTGAGGCCGGCCCCGGCGGCCACGACCGCCAGACCAATGGCGGCGACCCAGGCGATCGGCACCGCCAGGGCGGCTAAGGTCCCCCCCACCACCGGCAGCGCGCCGACGACCGTGGACAGCAACGGCGCCAGGGACGGCAGAGAGGTCACGGCGCCATACGCCACGGCGCCGGCGGCCGCCGAGGCCAGAAGGCGGTTCACCACCCGGCCCACACGATTGACGACGCTGCCGGGCCGGCCGATATGATCCAATCCATGGCTGAGGTGATAGAGCATCCAATCCAGGCCTATCAACCGGCCGAGCTCGCCGCCCGGATGAAATTCGGCGGCATAGTACAACTCGGGGGAGACCTCCCATACGGCGAAAGGACCCAGCGTCGGGCGTGCGGCGGGGGGCTCGCCCTCCTCGACGCCCGCCGACTGCGGGCGGTGCCCCCTCCGGTGGATCAGATCGAGCGCTCGCCGATCCAGCGTGCGGTTGAGGTCGTCCAGGTCGGGTTGCAACGCGCTCTCCCTCAACCAATCCCAGGTCGGGCCCATCCGGGAAGGGGTCTGTTTTCCCGCCTGCTCGATCCAGCGCCGCAACCCGTCGCGCGCGACGGAACTGATGCGGATCGGGTACTCCGGCGCGGTCCAGGCCCAGGAGCGGCGTCGACCGTAGAACTCGCTGAACTCGCTCCTGGGGTCGTCAAAACGCGCCACGAGGTCGTTCTGATCGGCCTGCGAAAAGTCGTGAGTCACGGGGGCCATCGCCCGCAATAATTCATGAAGCCGGTAGTGGTCCGGGTGGGACCGGAACTTCATGAATTCCCGCTGCCGATTCCCCTGTCCGACCGCCCCGGGGTCGTGGGATCCATACGCGAGCGCCCGGATCAGCTCCCGGTCATGGCCGATGGCCAGTCGCTGGTATTGGAGGGTGTGCAACACCGCGTATTGAGCTGCCGGCCGCGCACCGATGGGGATCTTCCCGAATCCTCGCTTGACCCGCGCGATGGATTCGCGTTCCCATGACCACTCCGGCCGGACCGCGCTCTGCAGATGTCGCTGCGGGCTCAGGCCGCGGCCGAGCTCGATCACATCGTCGTAGATCCCCGCTGTTTCCAATGCCGTGAGTCCTTGCTTCAAAAACGCCACGTAACCCGCCGGCGACCTGGAGGCGCTCGGCACTGCGGCCAGGCGGCCGGTCGCTTGCTCCGTGAGTCGAATGAGGGACGGCGGATCGTAATTGTACACAAAACTCGACAGAATCGGTTCCTGCCGGGGCCGCCAGAGGGTGACCGGCAATAGTTTCCTGAAGAGCACGTCCTGCACGCGACGGGAACAGGCCAGCCAGGCGACCCATCCCCACCCGCCGATCGCGCTCATCAGCCACAGCGCCGTCCCCACGATCAACGGCACATCGAGGTAATACATTCCCTTGGCCACCTCGCGCCACGCGCGGGACCAGAAACCCAATTGCTTTTCCGGCGTATTGTCCAAGGCCCAGAGCCGGAGGCTGATGATGTCGGCCACTTGGTAGATCATTCTCCGCCACTGCCATCCCACCCAAACGGCCGGTGTCCATCCCAGCGGAGGCCCTAGATCGGGATAGGCATCGCGCTCCTCCAAACCGGCGTGGGGCGGGGTCCGATGTCCGTCGGCCCGGTATCCATCGTTGAGGTGGAGATAGGCCTCGCGGGCGATGTCGCTGCGCGCCGTCCGCGCCGTTTCAACTTGCTGACGGGCATCTACGACGTCGGCGGCCGGGGCGCGGGTCCACGGGGTGACGCCATTCCAGACTACCTGCCCGTCAGAAACAGTCGGCTCGATGGTGTACAACCCGTGCAGTAACGACAGCGCCAATCCCATCCGGAACGATTTCGGCATCTGGGCCAGCCGCGGGCCGTAGTGCACGGCGTATTTGGCGGGATGCTCGCCGACCTTGATCTGTCCATCCTTGATTTCCAAACTGTAGGGCGCATGGAAAACGACCTCGTTCATATTGCCGGTCAGGCGGATGACGAACAGGCCGGGGTCGAGGGCATCATTGCGGTCCAATCCCAACGCGACGTCGTCCGCAATGCCGGAGTTCGATGGCCCTTGCGGCTTATCCTGATCATCACGATCGCGCCACCGGCGCACGTGGAATGTCGTGATCCCCGGCTGCTCGCCGACCTGATAGAGCAAGTTCGTGAATTCTGGGAAGGACTGATACCAGCCGGCTAATTGCGCCAGGGGATCGCGACTGGCCCGTTGGCGCTCGGCAATCGTCAACAACCCGCCCGGCGCCCGCCGGGCCAACCGGAAGAGCCCAGGGGGCTCCGGCTCCCACTGGAAGAGCCGGCCGTGCACGGCATTCATGTACACGAAGAGATGTCCCTTGAGCCATCGCCCGATCACCTCCAGGATATAGGCAAAGAACCGGGGCTCCATGTCAGAGCGGACAAAGGCCTGATAGGTGCGCAAGGCAGCGGCGTCCGGCGAGGCGCGGCCATGGAGCCACCGCACGAAGATGGAGATCTGATACTCCAAGAACTGGGCGACGAAGACGAAGGGGGTTCCCAGCACTTGCAACCCCAACGTCACGTGGTCCTTCGACCACCCCGGCAAGGTGAAGATGCCGGGGTAAATGGCGTGGAGGGTCGGATTGCGCCGGAACATCTCGATCAGCTCGTGCACGGAAGTGGCGTAAAACGGCGCGCGCGGCGCCCGGTCACTGACGCCAAATTGGGCCCCTACGTCGAGCTGAAGGATGAACTCCACGGCCTCGGCGAGAAACGCATAGCCATTGAGCAGGTCATGCGCCGCGGCGATCTGCCCGGCGAGCCTCGTCATGGTCGTTGCCGCTGCCTGAGCCGCGTCGTGTGACGCCGTCCAGTGCATTGGGTCAGCGACCTCGTCGGCCGCCTTGGTGAGCGCCTCGGCGACCAGTCTGAGGGCCTCGGCGGTCATCACCACCCCGCCGGCCCGCAAACCCCCATTGGCGTGCTGCTTGGTCACGTCCTTGACGACTTTTCGGCTTCCTTCCAACGTCTTGCGATACCCCCGAAGCACCACGCTGCCCCCTGCAGGCACCGGAGGGAATCGGCGCAAGACGAGCCAGGCCGTTATCAACGCCCGCCTGACGTCTCGACTCCAAGACGACTCCTTCTTACCGAGCAAGTCGTTGAGATGCGCATCGAGCGCCAGAAGATTCGGCGTCGGATCCCCCGAGGTGGCCGTTGGGGACTCCCCTGACAAGCCCAACTCGCCACGGTGGCTGGCCACAACGTGCTCAGCCCACCCACTGGCGCGGTCGAGGACCGCCTGGCCACGGGCCGCGCGTTCCTCGAGGCCCGCCGGCTTCGGAGGAACAGCCACGGCCGGCGGGGCCCGCGGCCGGAAAAGTGGGGCCACCCGTTTGCTGACGGTCGCCAGCAACCAAAGGCTGGCCGCGACTGCCACCGCGCCGGCTGCGATATTGACCACCGGCGCGGACTGCAGGATCGCGGCGATGGTTGCCACATTGGCGGCGACGGTTGCCAGCCGAGGGCCGAAGAGCCATGTGGGGAGCTGCGCCAACGTCAGCGAAAGTTGGGTCAAGAGCCACGGGGCCCCGGCGAAAAGCCAGACGCCCCCAAGCCCGGCCAACGCGCTGAGCGGTGTGTCAGTCATCAACTTTTGGAGGCGCTCCACATCCGCCTTCGCCCGATTCTCATGCGCCTCCTTGTCCGGCGTAAACCAGGCGAACCCCCACTCAAAGAAATGCGGCAGCCCCCCCAGGAAGAACGGGACGGCATCGCTGAGCACCAGCTTGCCAATGACCGCCGCCACGCCGTACGCCGCGACGGCCTTGAACAGGTGGATGGCGGTGAGCGCCCCCCAGCCGCCCGCCGGCCAGAAGTTGCCGAACCAGATCATCAATCCCGCCACGACGCCGGCATGGAACAGGGTGGAGGCAACCAAGGAGCTGTTCCTGGAGGGATCGGCCAATTCTCCAGCGTACCGATAGAGCCCCCATGCCACTCCGACGATGATGCCGGCCACGCCCAACCATGTCACGCCGGTGACGACGACAGGATACGCCGCGATGACGGCGGCGAGCACGCCGATCCACTGAGCCAGCGTGCCAACGCCTGCCACGGTCGCTCCGATCCGGCGCACCCGATGGTGGACTCGCTCCACCAGTTTTGGGGCAAAGGTCTTGGCGATCCCGCCCCCCCAGGAGGCCAGCAGCGCGGTTGTCACAACCACGGTGATCACGGCGGCTGGAGAGACGAGGACGCCAGACCATTGAAGGAGCAATCCAGGCACCTGCGCCCATCCCCAGAATGCCGCCGTCGTCGTCACGGTCAGGCCAAGCGCGCGGCCGATCTGGCGCCATCGAGTCCCCTGCTCTTCCAACCCCCCGGCCTCCGGCGGGGACGCCGGGGGCGGCACCGGGGTCGTCTCCCCGCGGCGGATGCGGGCCGCGATGCGTGCCTGACGATCTTCCGCGAGGAGGCGGTTTGCGCCCCTGAGGCCGCCGCCGACAATGACAGAGATCCCGAGCAACCACGCCGCCACGCGGCCGAGGTTCTCTGGTATACGAGAATGCGGAACGACCCTGGCCTCGGCAAGATCCCGCAGGAGGGTGGGGAGGTCAGCCGCCGTCGCCAAAATCGACTCGGGCGCCACCGGAGGCCGTGCCGACACCCCAAGGGCCACCTTCTTCGGATCCAACGTCAGCTCCATTGTTTGGGACGCCGCAGGGTCCAGGGACAACTGCCAACGCTCCATAGCCCGAAGATCGTCCACGTCCCAAAGCTCCAGCGTCTCCTCGCCGAATGTCCCGCCAGAGAATTTGATCCGACCTGTCGGCTCCAAGGCCATTTGAAACGCCGCCGTCCCCATCGGCACCCAGGCGCTCTGACCCCTCCGCACCTGCTGAACCCGACCATCACCCACGCGCAGCCAGAGCCATTCTCGGGTCAGGTCGCGGCCAAAATGCAACATGGGGCGTCCTGATTCGAGCGAGAAGGTCCGGTGTTCAGCCACCCAACGGCGCTGCCCCCGCTCAATCATCCAACCGGTCGGGGCCTGGTCAAAATAGCCGTGACCCCCTCCGAACGACACCCAGGACATCACGCCGGTGTTCAGCGGCCAGACCGCCGGCCGGGCGGCCGGGCCCTGGACGATCACCAACGGCGCCAAGGTCCGACCAGGCTCGTTGGGGAAGCGCCGTTCATCGTTCCACGGCGCAAACTCGATATCAAACGCCTGAGGCCCCGAAGGCAGGGCCAAGAGGAATCGCAGCGGCTTGGTGAGATCGTACCGGCTGTCTGGGAGCGGCAAGATCAACGTCTTCGACAATCCTCGGCCGCTGTCAAACCAGAGGAAGCGGAGCATGAACTTCCGGACCGGATCGTGGGCCACAACACGGTTGACCAACCAGCTCGGGTGACCGGTCGTCCACGGCGCGGCTTTTCGCAACCGCAGGAAATCAACGATGAACGCCTGCACCGGCGCCAAGTAGGGGCGAGGTTCTTGGATCTGCTGCGCCAGCCACACCGGGGTCAGGAGCCCTCCCGCGGACCAGCGGGGCCCCTCGTCCCCGTCTTCCGAACGGGGGGATGCCGCAACGGGCGGTCCCAGGAGCAGCTCGGCGATCTCCTCGGTCCGGCCTCCCCGGAGCGTGGGGGATGCGGCGAATTGCGCCGGCGTCAGGACCACCGCCCCCAGTATTTTCCCCGCGGCGGCCTGGGAATCGCGCCGCAAGCGCCCTTGCAACGCCTCGGGACCGTCGCTGTCGGCCCCCGTGAGATCGTGCGCCTGCGGTACCTGCAACACCCCAACGACCTGCGGGATTCCCGTATCACCCAGCACCATAAGCGGCGTCTGCGCATTCTGATACCGAGCGACGATCCATTGATAATCCGTTTTGTTCAACCGCTCTGGATGCGCCAGCGCCACGCCGAACGCCTTGAATTTGAGGTGGTCGTCTTCCATAAGGTTCTTGACCGCAACCAGGAACTCGCGCGCCGCCGATATCCCCGGGCCCCACCGGCGCGCGGCCGTTTCCAGATTGATCACCCACACGACTTTCAATCCCTTGCGCCGGGCCTCTTCCAGCAACTGCAGAAGGCGGCGGGCGGCCGCACCGTTTTGTCTCGCCCCGATCACCTCCAACTGTCCCCGCTGCCGAGACAACGCCAACGCCAGGAACTCGTCGCTCTCGACAAAGAGGGTGGTGACGCCGTGCCGGGGCTTGAGCGGGACCGCGGCCTCAACGACCTTCAGGGGGTCGTCGGCCGACGACAATGGAATCCACGCGCCTACAAGCCGACGACACGCCTCCAGGACCCACGCCGAGCGCGGGTGCTGCGGGTCCGTCAGCCAATCTCGAAGCTGTTCAGTGAACCGCGGGCGGAGGCGATGGTCCCGCGACACCGCGGTGAGGACGACCGGGTCGAACGCGGGTACCCCCACCGCATCGGCAATTTCTGACGGGCCGGATGGATTCACGAGCACGATCGCCTCGTGGACAACGACGTGGGGCCACACGCGGCCGCGGCCACTTGGATCGGCCATCCCGAAGTCATCCTCGCCAACGCGCAGACGCAGCACGGCGCGGATGCTCTCCTCGGGCTCAGTGGTGAAGGGCGGTATTGTCAATGG
>JACQRF010000021.1 GCA_016206635.1 Candidatus Omnitrophota bacterium | reverse complement strand
CTCCCCAGCAGATTGACAGGATCATCATGGTCGGGGGACCGACCCGGATGCCGATCGTTCAGAAATTTGTCGAGGAGTACGTCGGAAAGAAGATCGAGGGCGGGGTCGACCCGATGGAGTGCGTGGCGATGGGGGCGGCGATCCAGGCCGGCGTCTTGAAGGGCGAGGTGAAGGACGTGCTGCTGCTCGACGTGACGCCGCTGTCGCTCGGCATCGAAACGCTGGGCGGGGTCTGCACGCGGCTGATCGAGCGCAACACGACGGTCCCGACGCGCAAATCGCAGGTGTTCTCGACGGCGGCCGACAGCCAGCCGGCGGTCACCATCCGCGTGCTCCAGGGCGAGCGCAAGATGGCCAACGACAACGTGGAGCTGGGGCGGTTCGACCTGGTCGGTATCCCGCCGGCGCCGCGCGGGGTGCCGCAGATCGAGGTGACGTTCGACATTGATGCGAACGGGATCGTGCACGTGAGCGCGAAAGACCGGGGGACCGGGAGGGAGCAAAGCATCAAGATCACCGCGCCGCACAAGCTGTCGAAGGATGAGGTGGACCGCATGGTCAAAGAGGCGGAGCGGTTCTCCGACGAGGATGCGCGGCGGCAGGGTGAGGTCGAGTTGCGCAACCAGGCCGACGCGCTCGTCTATTCCACTGAAAAGTCGCTGAAGGATTTCGGCGACAAGGTGCCCTCCGGCGAGCGGCTGGCGATCGAGCAACGGTTGAACGCCCTGAAGGAGGCGCTCAAGGGGAGCGATGCCGCGGCGATCAAGCGGGAGACGGAGGAGCTGACCAAGGCGTCGCATAAACTGGCCGAGGAGGTCTATAAGGCGTCAGCCCAGAAAGCGCAAGGCGAGGGGCCTGGCCCGCAACCGGGGGCCGGTCCGTCCAGTGGTGACGGCCACGGCAAGAAGCCGGACGACATCGTGGACGCCGAATTCAAGGTGGATGATGAGGGGAAGAAGTAAGGTGACGTGGCGATATGCCGGTGACTGAGAAGCGCGACTACTACGAGGTGTTGGGGGTCGGCAAGACTGCGTCCGCCGATGAGATCAAAAAGGCGTACCGGACCTTGGCCCTCAAGCACCATCCCGATCGGAACCCGGACCATCGGAAAGAGGCCGAGGAGAAGTTCAAGGAACTGTCCGAAGCCTATGAGGTGCTGAGCGACGCCCAGAAGCGGTCGGCCTACGACCAGTACGGCCATGCCGGCGTGGCCGGGGCGTTCCATGAGGGCGGGTTCCAGTGGTCGGACTTCACCCATTACCAGGATGTCTCCGACTTGTTCGGCGGGTTGGAGGAGATTCTGAGCCAGTTCGGGTTCGGCGGGGGGAGGGGCCGCGGCCGACGGGAGGACACCGGGGCGGGGGCCGATCTCGGGTATCGGCTTGACGTCGAACTGCGCGATGTGCTGACGGGCGGCGAGCGGGCGCTGACGGTCCATCGCCCGGAGGTCTGCGCCACGTGCCGGGGGGAAGGGGCCAAACCCGGGACCAAGCGGCAGACCTGCCCGCAGTGCGGCGGCCGGGGCCAGGTGCGGGTGACGCAAGGCTTTTTTATGATGGCCACGACCTGCCCGCGGTGCCGAGGGGAAGGGGTCCACGTGGCCCACCCATGCCCGGCGTGCCGCGGGACGGGGCGGACCGAAGCGGCGCAGACGATCCATGTCAAGATCCCGCCCGGCATTGAAGATGGCGTGCAATTGCGGCTCAGCGGAGAGGGGGCGGCCGGCGTTCGGGGCGGCCGGCGCGGGGACCTGTATGTGGCGATCAGTGTCCGGCCGCATGAATTTTTCCAGCGGCACGGCCACGATGTTGCGTGCGACATCCCGGTGACGATGATGACGGCAGCCCTCGGCGGGGAAGTGGAGGCGCCGACTCTCGATGGCAAGGCCCGGCTGAAGATTCCGGCCGGCACCCAAAGCGGGACGATCCTGCGCCTGCGCGGCAAAGGGCTCCCGCCACTCCGGGGCGGGGGGCGGGGCGATCAGCTGGCCAGGATCATCGTGGAGGTCCCAACCCACTTAACCGCGCCCCAACGCCGTGTGTTGGAGGAGCTGGCCCAGATCAGCCAGGATGACCATACGCCGCAGGTCCGCGCCTTCCTGGAGCGGATGCGGCGATGGTTCCACTAGCCCCATGCCGACCTACGAGTATGAGTGCGCTGGCTGCCTCCACCACTTCGAGGCCCTCCAGCCGATCACGGCGCCTCCATTGCGGAAGTGCCCCCGCTGTGGTACAAAGAAGGCCCGCCGGCTCATCGGGGCGGGCGCCGGCTTGATCTTTAAAGGGTCCGGATTCTATATCACGGACTATCGAACGCCGAGCGAGAAGAAAGCCCGCGCAGAGCCCGACAAGAAACCGGCGCCCGACAAAAAACCGACGCCACCCTCGAAACCGGCCGGCGGGCGCGGGACATCCAGCTCAACGTCACCCGGCCACGCGGCCCCATCATGAGGAGAGGATAATGCCCGCCATTTTCCCGTTGCGCGGGATCCGCTATGTCCCCTCCGCCGTCGGGCGGTTGGATCGCGTGGTCACCCCTCCGTACGATGTGATCTCCCCGGCGGCGCAAGAGGCGTTGTATCGCAAATCCCCCTATAATTTCATTCGGGTGATCTACGGGCGGGTCCGAGCCACCGACCGGCCGGGCCGCACCCGGTATACCCGGGCGCGCGAGACGTTCCAGGCCTGGCTGCGCGACGGGATTCTCCGCATGGACGCCGTCCCGGCCATCTACCCCTACCGGCAGCGATTTCTGCATGGTGGCCGATCGTTCGACCGGTGGGGGTTGATGGCCTTGATCCGGCTCGGCGAACCGTCGATTGTCCCCCACGAAGAGACCGACGCCGGCCCTAAAGACGATCGCCTGCAGCTGCTCGAGGCGGTGCAGGCCAATCTCAGCCCGATGTTCGGATTGGTGGATGATCCCGATCGCGCGTACCGCGCGATGCTGATGCGCCAGGCGGCGCCGCCGGCGGTGTCCGTGATGGCCGATGGGGTTCAGCACGATGTCTGGCGGATCACGGCGCCGGCGGCGATCCATGCCGCGCAGGGGATCGTGGAAGCCCGCGCGATGCTGGTGGCGGACGGCCACCACCGGTATGAATCGGCGATGGCGTATCGTGACGCCGCGCGGCGGCGCCGCGGGGCGTTCACCGGACAGCACCCCGCGAACTTCATGCTGGCGTACCTGGCGGCGTGTGACGCCGATGACCCTGGGATTTTGCCCACGCACCGGGTGTTCCATGGGATGGCGGGATGGTCCCTGGAACGGCTGGCGGGGTATCCCGCGGTATC
This sequence comes from Candidatus Omnitrophota bacterium, assembly GCA_016206635.1. Classification (GTDB taxonomy): domain Bacteria; phylum Omnitrophota; class Gorgyraeia; order 1-14-0-20-64-10; family JACQQZ01; genus JACQRF01. The sequence goes on along the minus strand of JACQRF010000021.1, from coordinate 490 downwards.
GGTGCGGCGAGTGCCCGATGAGGCGGCGATGCGCCGCGCCGTGGACCACTGGACGGAGGCCGAGCGTCCGGCCGTCGGCTGCTACGCGGGCGACGGGCAATGGGCCGTGATCTCGCTGACCCGGCCCGACCCATCGGCGCAGGTTGATGTCGAGCTGCTGCACCGGATCATCGTGCCGCAAGGCATCGCGCCGGCGCCCCCCGAGGTGACGTACACGCATGTGTGGTCGGAGGCGGCGCAGTCGGTGGCGCGCGGCCAGGGTTGTGTGGCGTGGTACCTGCGGTCGCTGACGCTGCCGGAGATTGTCCGTTGCGTCCGCGGCGGCCGGCGCCTGCCGCAGAAGAGCACCTATTTCACCCCCAAACCGTTGTCGGGCCTCGTCGTGCACCGGCTGCAACCCGTTTTGCGGAGGGCGGCAGGGGCTCTCCCCCATGATCAACGGGGGGAGACCCAGCCGCCCACCCCCTCCGCGGACCAGACGGGCCCCGTG
>JACQRF010000014.1 GCA_016206635.1 Candidatus Omnitrophota bacterium | reverse complement strand
TCCATCGTGTCCTTCACGGAGAGGATGAAACAGTTGTGGACCAGCACCGAGTTGGTCAGATACTGCCCGCTGCCCGTCTGAATGTCGTAGACGTCCATCTCGCCGAGCGGCTCAATCGCCACAATTTCTGAGTACTGAACCTCCGGCGCTGCGAGCTCCAGCGTCGCGACACCGCCGGCTTCTTCGGCGTACTGCCCCACGAAGCCGTCGGCCTGGAGCCAGCCAGCCAACGCCGCCTCCGCCACGGCTTTGGCCGGCGCGGGCGCGGCGACCGCTTCGGCAACGACGTGCGGATACACCCGCATCACCATGCCGGGCTTAAGCTCATCCACGCGGTGCCATTCGACCCGTTGCGTCCGGCGGACGTCGTGGGCGCACACGACGTGGTCCGGCGTCGCCTCGATGGAGAATCCGTCGTTGAGGGTGATGCGATAGACAGGTTTGCGGCCGTTGTGCTTAACGGCCACCACTGGCGTCAATCCGTTGCCATCGTAGACGGGGAGTCCGACGAGATTCTTCGTGACGATCTCGCCGATCGGCATCGGTCCCCGAACGGTATTGATCAACGCGTGGTACGGCTGGCAGGCCGAGCACTGAGGGGTCTTCTCGATGCCGACGTTGAACCACACGGGGGAATTGAACGACGCCTTCTGCGTGAGCAGGATGTGGGTCAGCTCGGCGCGGAACGTCTCGGCGTCGTCGGGGCTGGCGAAGTAGCCGTCCTTGATGCCCCAATCGCTGATGGTGTTCGCCACGCGGTCAATGAGCTGTTTGACCGACCGCTCGCGCTTCGCGCTTCCCAGCGCCCCGCGGAAATATTTCGACACCACGACGTTGGTCGCCGTCTGCGACCACGCCTTCGGGATCTCCACGTCGCGCTGCTCGAAGACCACCTCGCCGCGCTCGTTGGTGATCGCGGAGGTGCGCAGCTCCCACGTCACCTCGCTGTACGGGTGAACACCGGGTGTCGTGAAGCGGCGCGGCACGGACAAGCCGCGGCCGGCTGAGGGGGCGGTGAGCTCGGGCGATGCGGGCTGCGGGCCTGAGGTGCTGCGCGTGCCGGCGGCGGTGCGAGCGAGGTCAGACAACGCCATGAGGGACAACCCTCCATACAACCCCGCAGAGCCGTAGGCCGAGCGGGGCACGGTTCAAGGTCGAAAACCAGAAGCTCCATGCAGGATCAAGATGCGGCGGCAGGATCTGTGGGGTGCCTCATCGGGGAAGGAGGGAGGAGTGCGGAGTGGTGCAGCCGTAGGCGGTGAGTCATCGGTCGCCCGACGTCTCAAGCGGTCGAGGACACATCACCCCCGGCGAATCCCCAGCTCCCTCTCACAGATCCCACACCTCAACATCTTGAGGCGCACCGTGCGTTCTACTCCAACCGCTAGTGGTTGTCAAGCCGAAATTCCCCGTCGAGAAACTGACCAATAGCGTACATTCCCGTCGGAGAACTCGCGAGTGTCTAGGCGTAAAATTCTGCGCGCCGGCCGCGGAGGATGAGGCGTTGGAATGGACGAATGGACTCGAGCGGGCGGTTGGCCCACTGCGCGAGCGCGCGCCGGAGCAGATCGGCGAACGTTGTCATCTCCGGCGTCAGCGTGACAATCGCGAGCCGCTGGCGTAGCGTGGGCGTGGAGTCCGACACCGCAAGGTCATCCGCGCTGCGAACGAGGATGGTGTGCAGAGCCGGGTCGTTCAGCGTCATGCCGGGCCGCCACGGTTCGAGCGACACCATCTCAGATGTCAGGCCTAACCCCGACTCACGTTCCGCCGCGTCGCTCAAGAGCTGGCGGATCGCGCGGTCTGCCACCTTGCCCTGGGAGACGATCCGCACCGGTCCGGCAGTGATGAACAGTTCCATCGGCAGGTCTACACCAGCCGGCCGCTCCACCAACATGCGGTACGGCGTCGGCGCCACCGTCAGGTCCGTCACCCGGGCGGCCGCAAGGTCGGCGGGGGGCGTTTGCTCGACCAGCTCTCGGATCTGCTTGACGAACGGCTGTGGATCGTCCGCCAGATCTCCCCCAAAGGCGTCGTAGTACTCATCGGAACGCCCTCCCGGATGGCGGGCAATCATCGGGTACCCGGCTCGAGACAACAGGATATTCATGATGAGCCACGCCGTGCGGTGCGACCCATCCTCCACCCGCGGGAAGAGCCAGTGGGTGGCGGCCGCTACCGTGACAGGGTCCTGAAGATCAAGCCGCCACCGCGCGGAGCGTTCAAGTTCTGTCGTCAGCTCCGGGTAGCGATCGAGAGCGATGGGCTCGCTGCGCTGGACGTCTGCCACCCACGCGAGCAGCTGCTCCAAATATTGTTCGTGGTCAAGCCATCCGTGCTTCTTGGGTCCCGCCCCGTCCTGTAGGAACACCCACGCGTTCACCCGGGACACGTCGTCTACCGTCAGCGGCTTGTCCGACCGCGCCAGCTCAAAGATGAAATCGTCATCCTCCTCCAGGCCGGCGGTCAGGGCGGCGGCGAGCGCGGGGAGGATGCGCACCTCATCGCCGGCCTCCAGGCGCAGCAAAGGTTGAAGGAAGCGTGCGATATGATAATGGTTGACGGTTGAGTGGGCTGGACTCGGTTCGTGGCCCCGAGAGGCCAGGAAGGCGTCGAGCGTCTGTCCGGCCTCCGTATCCTGAACCATCAGCGCCGGGGGTGGGAAGGCGATTTGGCGACCCGGCTGGAGCGCCAACGTTGTGCGCAGCCCCAACGCGGCCGGCCGCTGGACATCCATGTACCGGAGAGGGGGTCTCGCCCCGGAGTGTACCTTGGTCCCGTACCGTTTCTGACGAGCCATTCCGGCATCATAAATAGGGCCCTCGACCAACGCGTCTTGCAAGTCGTAAAGCGCTCCTCGATCGGCGTCCAAAACGATGGAGCGGCCATCATAAGCGAAGGGGACAACATCTTCGACCATCTGCTTGTCATCGGACAGCGAGATGCCGGCCACCCGACTGCAGGCCCGTTGCAATTCGGTCCGGATCATGGCGCGGTCGGCCTGGCTCCCCCTCCAGCCGATTGGGTCGCCCATCCCGATGAGCTCGACGCGCACGTTGGCGAGATCGATGCCTCGGCGGTGCGCCTCCGTGATCATGCGGCGGTAGGACGTTGGGTGCTTGAGGGCGACCGGATCAATGTGGGCTAAGAGGGCGGGACCGGCGTGTCCTGGTTGGTAGATTGCACAGATCACGCAGGTACTGGCCCCCCACGTCTTGACCTGGCCGCGGGTGATAACGGTGAATTCCCCCATGACGATGTCGGGCAAGTCCTGCCGGTCGCTGACGCGTGGGCGCGACGAGTTCTGAGGAACGTGGAGCGTCCTTCTCTCCCCCTCCTCCAACCCGGCGGTCAGGGCGGCGGCGAGCTCCGGGACGGTGTGGTCTTCCTGCGGTTCGCGGAGGGCGAGGGCGGGGTCGGGCAGCGCGAGGGCAAGGCCGATCGGGACGATCAGCCCGCGGGCGATGCGGCGGCGACAATGACACAGGGCGGTTGGCATAGGCGTCCAAGTATACCCGATGGCCGCTGGGGAGACAAGGCCATACTAAATATTATATTTTCATTAACAGATTTTTCGGCAGAGGGAGCTACGGGTGGCGGAGGATGTCGTGCGGGCCGACGCGGGGAATATGGACGATGGGCCGAAAGATGATCTGGCCGTTCTCATACGCGACATCGAGCTCATCGCCAGGGGCCAACCGTGCTTCCTGACGAATCGCCTTCGGCAGCGTGATCCGCCGCCTGGTTCTCAGATGCACGATTATGATGGGGGCTCCTCCTCACTCGACAGTGTAGCAGAGGAGGGCGTGGCCATGTCAAGTCCGTTGGCAGGAATGGTATAATGCCGGGCATGACTGTGATGACGAGCCAGGTGGCGCTCAAAGAATGGGCGGTGGTGGTGGAGGCGATCGCCCGTGGGACGCAGACGCTGCTGCTGCGCAAAGGCGGGGTGGCCGACCCGGACGAGACGTTCCAGCTGGAGCACCGGGAATTTTTCCTCTTTCCCACCTTCGAGCACCAGAAGCGGGAGCAGATTCGGGCCGAGTTCCAGCCGTTGTTTGATGAGGTGGTCGCGCGGCCGCCGCCGGCCGGGCAGGTGGTCCTTCCTCTCTATGCGGGGGTGGCGGGACATTGGCGGGTGGAGTCGCCGGACGATCTGCGGGGGTTGGAGCGGCTGCACATCTGGACGCCGGAGTTCCTGGCGATGCGGCTGGCCTACAAGCCGGAGATCCCCACGCTCGCGGTCCTCGTGCGGGCCTACCGCCTGCCGACACCGCCGGCCATCCCCAATGTGCCGGCGTATGCCGGATGTCGATCGTGGGTCCCGCTGGACACGGCGCTCCCGGTCGAAGGGGCGGTGCCGGTGATCGAAAACCAGGCATTCCGCAAGACCCTCCAGTCGGTCAGCGCCCACTTCGAAGGAGCCAGACCCAAAGGGGCCTGACCCCTTTAGGCCTCGAAGGGGTCAGGCCCCTTTTTGATTCGTGGTACAATAGCCCCGCTATGTCCCTACGCGCCCCCCTCTACAATCCGGCGGAAGAACACGATGCCTGCGGCGTCGGCTTCGTCGCCGATATCGAAGGCCGCGCCAGCCACCGCATTCTCCAGATGGGGTTGACCTGCGTCAAATGCGTCACCCACCGCGGCGCCGTCTCCGCCGACGCGAAGACCGGCGACGGGGCGGGGATCGAGACGCAGCTGCCGCGGCGGCTGTTCCGGCGGGAGCTCAAGCGGCTGGGGGTGGCCGAGTCCGCGGTCGAGCGGCTGGCGGTCGGGATGTGCTTCCTCCCGCAGGACCCGACCCAGCGCGACCAGGCCAAGGCGATCATTGAGCACGAACTCGAGCGGGCCGGGCTCGTGCGCCACGGCTGGCGCCACGTCCCGGTCAATCCGAAAGGGCTCGGCGAGCACGCCGCCGCCACGCAGCCGAGCATCCAACAAGTGCTGATCGGCTGGCCAGAAGGCCGTGGCGCCGCTTCCTCTGGCGGCGGCCGCCGGCCGGACACCGTCGCCGAGGACGACTACGAACGACGGTTGTATCTGGTCCGCCGCCAGGTCGAGCGGGCCGTCGCAACGGCGGGCCTCGATTGCTACCTGCCGTCGTTCTCCTCGCGCACCGTCGTCTACAAAGGGCTCTTCGTCGCGCCGCAGTTGGCGGAGTTCTACCGCGACCTGGCCGACCCGCTCTACGAGACCGCCCTCTGCGTCTTCCACCAGCGCTACTCGACCAACACCTTCCCCAACTGGGTGCTGGCCCAGCCGTTTAGGATGCTCGGCCACAACGGCGAGATCAACACCCTGCTCGGCAATCAGAATTGGATGCGGGCCCGCGAGCCGGAGCTGAAGTCGCCGGTCTGGGGCGCCGAGATCCAGAAATTACTCCCGGTCATCCAGCCGGCCGGCAGCGACTCGGCGAAATTGGATAACGCGCTCGAACTACTGGTGATGTCCGGCTTCGACATCCTGCACGCGATGACCATGCTGGTGCCGGAGGCGTGGCAGCAGATGCCGGTGATGGACCCGGACCTGCGCGCGTTCTACGAATTCCAGGCCTGTCTCTCGGAGCCGTGGGACGGCCCGGCGGCGCTGGCGTTCACCGACGGGCGGATCGTCGGCGCGACCCTCGACCGCAACGGCCTGCGCCCGGCCCGCTACAAGGTGACGAAGGACGGGCTCGTCGTGCTTGGCTCCGAGGTCGGCATCGTCGAGCTGGACGACGCGGCGGTCATCGAGAGCGGCCGCCTCGGCCCCGGCAAGATGCTCGCCGTGGACACCACCAACAAGATTCTGCTGACCGACGAGGTGATCAAGCGGCGGCTGGCGCACCAGCGGCCGTACGGCGAGTGGCTGGCGCGGCAAATGGTCCGGGCCGAGGCGTTGAGGATCAACGAGGGGAAACCGGCCCTCGCATTTTCGAGCGAGACCTGGCCGGAGCTGACCCGCTGGCAGAAAAGCTTCGGGCTCAACGCCGAGGACCTCCAGCTCATCGTCAAGGCGAGCGCCGCGACGGCCAAGGAGCCGGTCGGCTCGATGGGGGACGACGCGCCGCTGGCGGTCCTCTCGTCGAAGCCGAAGGTCCTGCCGGCCTATTTCAAACAATTGTTCGCGCAGGTGACCAACCCACCGATTGACCCGTTGCGCGAGCGGTTGGTGATGTCCATCAATACCGGCCTCGGCGCCCGCGGCTCGATGCTCGAGGAGACCGAACCGCACGCGAAGTGGATCAAGTTCGGCTCGCCGGTGCTGACCGAGCCGGAGTTCCAGTGGGTCACCACGCTGGCCGACCCGGCGTTCCAGGCGGCGCGGCTGCCGGTGCTGTTCCCGGTGGCCGATGGGCCGACCGGCCTGCGCCCGGCCGTCGAGCGGCTCTGCCGCGCGGCGGAGTCGGCGGTGGACGAGGGGAAAACCTTGCTGGTGCTCAGCGACCGCGGCGTGGACCCCCAGCAGGCGGCGATCCCGATGCTGATGGCGGTCGGCGCGGTGCACCATCACTTGATCCGCCAGGGGAAACGGATGCGCTGCTCGTTCCTCTGCGAGACCGGCGCCACCTGGGACATCCATCACTACGCCGCGTTGCTCGGCTACGGGGCGGCCGCCATTTTCCCGTACCTGGCCTACGCGACGGTCGCCCGGCTCGTCGAGACGAAGGAGCTTCGCGAGCTGGATCTGGCGGCCGCGCTCCACCAGTACAAGAAATCGGTCGAGGACGGGATCCTGAAGATCATGTCCAAGATGGGGATCTCGCTGATCGCCAGCTACCGCGGCGCGCAGATCTTTGAGGCGATCGGCCTGTCGCGCGAGGTGCTCGACCTCTGCTTTACCGGCACCGCCTGCAAGCTGACCGGCATCGGCTTCCCGGAGCTCGGGGCGGAGG
>JACQRF010000028.1 GCA_016206635.1 Candidatus Omnitrophota bacterium | reverse complement strand
GACCGTCCCGCTGCCGTGCACGATCAGCTCCTTCGGGCGATGATCCGCCGGGCTCAGGATCTGCGTGGCGAGGTCGCCGAGCGACCCGGCCGCCACCAAGTCCACCAACACGAGATCCGGCTGGAACGTATGCAACCGCTCGAGCGCCTCGATCATGGAATAGGCCGGCGCCACCTCGTACCGCCCCCCGCAGCGGTCCGGCGTCTCGAAGAACACCCGCTTGACATTGAACACATACTCTGACGCCTCGACCATCAGGAGCCGGGCCCTCGGCATGGCCGACGGCTGCCCCACGCCAGCCGGCGCCTCGTGGACCGGCGAGACCCTCTGCGTCGCCGGCTTCGCCAAGACCCCTTCAATGGTCTGCGTCAACTGCTCGATCCCGAACGGCTTGTTCAGGAAGGCGTGGACCCCGATCTGCTCGACGACGCCCCGGTACTCGTCATCGTACGCCGTGATGACGATCACCCGCGTGTCGGGCTGGCGCCCCCGGAGATGCCTGAGCACCTCCACGCCATTGACCTCCGGCATCATGACATCCAGCAGCACCAAATCGACCGGCCCTTGCTCCACCTGGGCGATCGCCTGCGCCCCGCCGAACGCCATCACCATCTCGTACCCCTTCTTCTGGAAGTAGGCCTGGAGGGCATAGGTCACCTCCACCTCATCGTCCACGATCAGAACTTTATGACGTGGTGGCGCCATGCAGGTTTTGGACGATCCCTTGCAGCTCCGAGAGCCGCACCGGCTTGTGCAGCACCTGACTGGCCCCCAGCGAGTGGCACTCCTCCTCCAGGCCCTCTTCGCTCAAGCCGGTCACCATGATCACCGGCATCTCCGGATGCATCGCCTTCGTATGGCGCAGGATCTCCGTGCCGCTCATCCCTTTCATCTTGATGTCCAGCATGACGAGGTGCGGCTTGCACGCCCGCACCAGCGCCAGCGCCTCGTGCCCGCCGCGCGCCGTCAAGACCTCGATCCCCTGCGCCTCGAAGTAGAATTGCGCCCCCTCGAGCACCTCAATCTCATCATCCACGATGAGGATCTTCATGCCGCCGGATCCAAGAGCGGACCTTCCGCCAGCACCTCGCGGAGTGTCCGCTCAACGGCCGGCAGCGGCACCGGCTTCTGCAGAAACCGCCGCACCCCCATGACTTTCGTCGCCGACTGCACGAGATCGGCGTCGTTTCCGCTCAGCACGACAATCGGCAGCCGCAACCCCATCCGCTTCACCTCATCCAGCACGGTGAAGCCCCCCTTGTGCGGCATGGTCAGATCCAGCAGCATGATGTCGGGCCGCGGGTGGGCCGTCCGCAACTGGTTCAGCGCCTCCGCCCCGGTCGGCGCCGTCAAAACCCTGTAGCCCAAGCCCACCAGGTAGTAACGCAGCGCGACGCAAATCTCCGGCTCGTCATCCACCACCAACACAGTGACCTCGCTCGACTTGAAGGGGGATTTCGGCGCCAGCGGCGGCGGTTGGTTGAGCGCCGTCGAGATGATCCGCTCCAACCCTTGCACATCGAGCGGCTTGAAGGCAAACGCCGTCGCCCCGAGCTGCAGCGCCTCCCGGCGCAAGCCGGCATCATCCAGCGCCGTGATCATGATCACCTGGAGCTTCGGGTCGGTCTGGCGCACCTGCCGCAGCACATCCATGCCGGAGAGCCCCGGCAGCCGGATGTCCAGCAGCATGATGTTGGGCCGCTCCTGCTGGATCACCGTCAACGCCTCGTCCCCGCGCGCGGCGACTACCACTTCATACCCCCGGAGCCCCAGGTATTCCCGCAGCGCCTCCAGCACCGAGTACTCGTCGTCCACGATCAGCACCTTCATGCCGCCGCCTGCTCCTGCTGCGCCGCCGGCAACGTGACCCGGAACGTCGTCCCATCCCCGAACCGCGACGTCGCCTGGATCGACCCGCCGTGGTGCTCAATGATCCGCTTGATGATGAACAACCCGAGCCCGGTCCCCTTCTCCGCCGTCGCCTTCGTCGTGAAGAACGGGATGAACAATTGCGACGCCTCCTGCGGCGTCATCCCGATGCCGTTGTCAGCGATCGTCAGCTCCACCCGGCCCTGGACTGTCTTAGCGCTCACCGCGATCGAGCCGCGGAACCCGGGCGGCTTGAGCCGCTCAATCTTCGCCTGGATGGCATCATACGCGTTCGAGAAGAGGTTGAACAGCGAGTCGGCGAGCTGATTGACGTTCCCCTGCACCAACGGCAGGTCCGGCTCGTACTCCTTGGAGAAATCCAGGTCCTCCAGCTTGATCTTGTACTGCACCACGTCGAGGGCCGTCTCCACGATCTCCTGGACCGCCACCGGCTTCTGGTCGCCGCGGCTGGGCCGCGAGAACCGCAGCAGCGTCTTGACGATGTCCCCGCCGCGGATGGCGTTGTCCTCGATCTTCTGGAACGTGGCCATGGATTTCTCGACGAGCCCCCGCAGCTCCGCGCTCACGGTCTCCCACCCCGCCGCCGCCAGCGCCGCCTTCATCGTCCCCGCCAGGATCGTCAACACGTAGAACCGGGTGTTGATATGGTGGCTCATCCCCCCGGCCAGCTGCCCG
>JACQRF010000191.1 GCA_016206635.1 Candidatus Omnitrophota bacterium | reverse complement strand
GGCCAATACCGCGAACGGCGCACCCTTGGAGGTGGCGACCGGCGTGAAGCCCGGCGCCGGCTCGATCACCCGATCGCCGTGGCTCATCCACACGCTCGGCCGCGCGCCTTTTTTCGACACGCCGGCGAACAGCTTGCTCGCCCCGGTGACGCGCAAGGCGGCGCGGCCGAACTCGCGCGTCGCGCCGCCCTCGACGCGGCCGCCGAGCTGCGCCTGCATCGCCATCTGGCCGTAGCAGATGCCGAGCACCGGCACGCCGAGCGTCCACAGCGCGTCCGGCGCCCGTGGCGTGCCGGCCGGGTGCACCGACGCCGGGCCGCCCGACAGGATCACCGCCTTCGGCCGGAAACTTTTCAAAAAGCCGGCGTCGACGCGGTCGTAGGGGTGGATCTCGGAGTAGACCCCGGATTCGCGCACCCGGCGGGCGATCAGCTGCGTCACCTGGGAGCCGAAATCGACGATCAGCACCCTCTCCGCATGGGGGTCGGCGTGGGGGTCGGCCCTGTGGACGTGACGGGGATCGGAACGGCGGTCGGCCATGGGGCGTCTTCTATCCGAGGGACGGGGAAAAGGGAACAACCATGGGGTGGCGACGGCTTCGCGGCCGCCGACACGGCGTAACCCGTTGACCGGCCCCGCCGAATCGCCGTCGCGGCGGGGTCGGATTCCGACCGGAAATGTAATCGAATGTAATCATTTGTCAGCTTTTTTTCCCAATCCGCGCGCGATAATGTATAAATTAATTTTTATTTATAAATACTTAGCGTGTAAGCATCGGCCGCGGCTACCGACGCTCCAAACGTAACATATAAACCTAGATTATCGGAATATAATCCAATGCCCGGCAGTAGTCAAGGGGAAACCACGCGACGCTCGTGAGTGGCGGGCGGGCTGGCGCCACGGGCGGCGCCGTGCTAGGTTACATGTAACCCAAGACGGGTTACATGTAACCTTCGAGGGAACCGATCATGGCGGGCGCGACGCGACGGAAGCCGTCCAGGGACAAGGTGCGCAAGCACCGGGCACGGCTGCGCCGGCGGGGGCTGAGGCCGATCCAGATCTGGGTGCCGGACGTCCGCGCGCCCGGCTTCAAGGCCAAGGCGCACCGGCAGGCGCTCGCCGTCGCCGCGAGCCCGCGCGCGGCCGACGATCAGGCGTTCATCGACGCCGTCTCCGACCGCGGCGACGGATGAAGCGGGGCGAAATCTGGACCGTCGCCGGCGGCAGCGACTACGCGGGGAAACCGCGACTTGCTGTTATTCTGCAGGACAACCGCTTCGACGCCACCGCCTCGGTCACCGTCTGCGCCTTCACCACCGACCCGACGGAGGCGCCGCTGTTCCGCCTCTTGGTCGAGCCGAGCGAGCGGAACGGCTTGCGGGAGCCGAGCCGGCTGATGGTCGACAAGATCACCACCGTGCCGAGGGCGAGGCTGGGTGCGCGCCTCGGGCGCCTCGACGAAGCCGACATGGCGCGGCTCAACCGGGCGGTGCTGGTGTTTTTGGGGATGGCGGGGGCTACAGTGAGAGACAGGCGGGAGACGGGATGAGCGTGGCAAGCAAGTGTGCCTTTGCCTTAGAGTAAAATACTTGACGGGCATTCGTCACGGAGGGGCCGATATATAAATGAAGGAATGCGAAAATTTATCGATGGGCGCTACGGTAGAAAAAGCAGTGAAGGTGCTATGTGTGGGCTGTTAAGGCAAAGCGGGCACGACGATCCGAGTAAGTTAACAGCCCAAATCGCAGCCATGGCAGAAGAATTGAACTGTCATCCAGAAATTAAACCAGTTTGCGTCATTCCTTCAAAGCGCGCTCCGGATGTGAACAACTTTGATACTGTTCATATTCGAGCGGCGCCAGCGACCTCACCGATATTGCTTGTTCACTTTTTTTCGTACTGACCTGAGATTGAAATATCAAAAATTGAATGCGTAATAATTGTTAGCTATCAAAAAGCCGGGCGCTTTCGCGGCCCGGCTTGTTGATTCGTCGGCTTTAGCGCGCCGCCGTCACTCCGGCAGCGGCTCGTCCTCCGGCGCGCCGTGGATGTTGGTGGCCTCGGCGAAGTCGGCCCTGGAAGACCGCTGCGGCGTCCGCGCCGCCTTGCGGGCGTCCTGGCGCCGGATGGCCGAGCGCCGGCTGTGCTTGCGGCGTTCGACCTTGCGGATGGTGCGCCGCGACGCCTTGCGCCGATCGCCCTTGCGGCGCTGTGCGGCGCTGCGCGGGACCTTCTTGCGCGCCTTCCTCGCCGCCTTGCGCCTGGGCTTGCGTTTCAATGCCCTGCGCTTGGCGCGGGCGGGGAGGGCGGCAAGTTTCTTGCTTCCCTGGCGGGGCTCCGCCCCTCCGCCCCTCTTGTTCGCCGGCGCTTCGTCGGCCGCCTGCCCGGCGTAGCTCTCCTTGTAAAGCTCGCCGCCAGCGTCGAGGAACTTCTCCGACATTTCGGCCATGCCGCTCTCGGCGTAGTCGCGCACCGCATTGGTGATCTCCATGGCGCAGAACTTGGGCCCGCACATGGAGCAGAAGTGCGCCGTCTTGTGCGCCTCCTTCGGCAAAGTCTGATCGTGGAAGTCCTTCGCCGTCGCCGGATCC
>JACQRF010000192.1 GCA_016206635.1 Candidatus Omnitrophota bacterium | reverse complement strand
ATCCGCATCATCGCAATCTTCGTCCCTTCCAGCGCGCTGACGTCCCGGCCGTCCCCGTTCACGGTGAGTTGGATCGTGCCGTCCTCTGTCACTTCCACGGCCGTCGTCAACGATCGCTGGCCTCGCCAGGTGGCGGCGTTGGATCCATTGAATGTTTTCCCGGAGAGCAACTTCCGCAATGCCGCGAGATCGCTGTCCCGCTCAGACTCTTCTGCCCCGGCGGCGGACGGCACCGTGGGGGCTGACGAGGGATGGGTCGCGAGGCCTTGGCTCGTGATCCAGAACGGGACGAGGGAGTCGGGACCGGCCACCAGGATGGCGCCATCCACGGGATCGTAGGCGATGTCCTGGGCGTTCCAAAGATTGCGCTGATATTGCTTGTTATAGTTCGAGAATGTGAGCGGCAGCGGAGCTTTGGCCTTGGTCGCGCCGACGTCGCGCGTGTAGAACCCACCCAGGAATTTCTGCTGGCCGACGACAAAGAGAATGTGGTGCCGCGCATCCAGCGCCAACCGGACCGGGTTGCCGGAGCCCTGAGGATTGATGCGCTGAGGATTGGCGGGGTTGTCAAAATCGTCATGGGTGAGCTCGAAGGTGGGGGCGTGTTCGGAGGTGCGGAGAAGGAGCCCGGTGGTCGCATCGTACGCCTGGATCACGCTTCTCAATCGATCGGCGACGTACAAAATATCGCGCTCGTGATCCAGGACCATGTCTTCGGGGCTGGAGAGGGAATCGTGGATGCGGAACGTCCACCGGCTCGATCGGAGATCGAATCCTCGGACGCGGCCCGCACTGGACTCCGCGACGTACAGCATCTGTCCCGGCTTCACGGCCAGCCCGCTAGGATAATCCGACAACGGCACCGTCACGCGCGATGTTGTGAGCGGGCGCCGGTCGCGGAGATCCACGCCCACGACTTGACGGGTCCGCCACTGCGCGATGTAGGTCAGCCCGGTGGCTGAATCATGGGCCATCGCCCGAGGCCCGTGGAGATCGCCGCGGGCGATCACGCGCCGCCGGCCGGTCCGGATATCCAACAGCCACACCCGTTCCCGCCACGCCGCCCAAAGGTCTGGCACGTGCTCGGCATCATTGTCAAACTCCGCGACCACCACCGCCAGCGGGTTGGGGATGATGGTCATCGCCACGGCGTGATGCGTATGGAGTTTCCTGAGGGCGCGCGTGAGATGCGTCCGCGGGGCCGAAGCCAGCGTCGCGCGGCCGAGGGCGCCGGCGACCTCCTCCTCGAGGCCGCTTTCCTGGGCGGCGCGGGGGCGCAGGGCGTGCGCGGCGGGGACCGGCATGGCCACCAGCACAGCCGCGGCCAAGACGGCCCAACGGGATCTGGACATACCATCAGTATACCCGACCCACGACAGTCATGTCAATAGTGTGAACTACAAATAGTTCGACTAACACTGTCATGGGGGCCTCGGGGGTCTGGCGCGGCGCGGGACGAGCCGCTATACTACTGCCGTGACCGCCACGAAGAGCGCCTGGCGATGGGCCGCGGGCCTCGTGATCGCCCTGGTCACCCGAGGGCTGGCGGCCGGCTGGGAGACCTACCCTCGCTTCCTCGACAGCTACTATCACCTGGCGGTGATCCAGGGCTTCCAGCAGGCCGGCGGCGTGACGCTGCACGCGTTCTGGGAGTCGGCGCCGGCCGGGCGCGCCCACCTGTACCCGCCGCTGTTCCACCTGCTTTGGTGGCCGGTGGCCGCGGTGGTGCGCGACCCGATCACCGTGGCGCGGCTCTGGAGTGTCGCCGGCGGGCCGCTGCTCCTGCTGATGATCGTGTGGGCCGTGCGGCGCGTCGCCGGGACGCGGGCGGCGGCGCTCACCGTCCTCGCGGCGCTGCTCTCCTCGCACCTGCTGTTCTCGACGCTGATTCATCCGACCGCGACACTGGCGCTGCTCGAGATCGTCGGGGTCTGGATGGCCCTGGAGCGACGGCAGGCGCTCGTCGCCGGAATCCTGGCCGGGCTGATCGGGTGGACGCACCCGGGGCTGCCATGGATCGTCCTCCCGGCCTTGCTGCTCCTCGGCGCGATGGACCGTGCGCGCCGGCACGCCTGGGCGGCGGCCGGGATCGGCCTGCTGGTCATGGCCCCGTGGTGGCTGCATATCGCCCGCCATGCGGCCGCCCTGCGAGCGATCCACCAACCGGAGGGCCGGTCGCTGGAATTCGCGCCGGTGCTGCTGGGGCTCGGCCTCTGGGGGGCGACCATCGCGTGGCGACGGGCTCCGGCCTATCGTTTCTGGCTGGCGCTGGTGGCTGCCGCACTCCCCTGGGCCGCGCTGTATCCCTATCGCCTGTTCTCCGGGCAAGGGCTGTTGCCGATCATCCTGCTGGCCGGCCTGGCGCTCGATGAGGGGGTCAGACCCCTTTTGGTCAAAAGGGGTCTGACCCCTTTTGGGTCAAAGGTGCCAGGTCAGCGAGTGTCCAGACTGTCCCTTTTTGGAGCGTCCCTTATCCTTTTGGTGGCGGGGCCGGTCGTGATGAACCACCCGCGATGGCATGTGCGGTGGGGGGAGACGGGAGTGACGGCGGCCCTCGGCGGGATCCCGCTCGATCGCGGGCATCTGGAATCACTCTATGATGCGCGGCAATTCGCGCCGCTGGTGGCGGCGCTGCGGCGGGAGGCCCGTCCCAACGATCTGCTGTTCTGCTACTATCCGCACATGGGGGGGCTCTTCTCGGTGCTGACCGGGCTCTCGACGACCACGAGTATGTTCGCGGAGGCGGGGCGGCGGCCGTGGCAGGAGGCGCTGGCGGATGCCCAGTGGGTGCTGTGGTTCAAGATGCCGGCGCAGGTGGATTCGGAGAATGATGCGACGGCACAACGACTGGCCGGCGAGCGGGGCTGGCGAGTGATGGAGGAGACGCCGATCGCCTGGGTGTTCGAGCAGCCGTCGGCGACCGCCCGGCGACGAATCCGCTAGTTGTGGTGCACTCGTTCGTGCACCGTCAGGCGCTGGCTCAGATCAAGGACGGCCGTTTCCACACCGCCAATACGCTGGGTAATGCACTGGGTAACGGCTACGAGCTGTTGATTGGCCATCGCAAATTGTTCGTTCATTTGCTGGATGAGGCGATCAATCTTGGCATCGAGCAGACTGTGGCCTTCGGCCAGGGTGCGTTGGTCGGCACGGACGGCTTCCAACAAGACCTCGAAACGCGTGCGTTCACTCGGTTGACGGGTCATCGTGCAGGCTCCTTCGGTAGGAGCGGGGAAGCGTAGTGTACCGGCCGGGCTGGTGATTGGCAACCGAAAAAGGGACGTCAGCATATTCAAATTGACTTGCAGTGACGTGCGGTGGTGTGGCGTGATGTGCAGGTGTCTATGGGTGAAACCCGTCAAATTGACCCACTACCAGCGGCGGGGGCGGAGGTGGGTTCGCGGTCGGAGAACTTCACGGAGACGATCTTGGAGATCCCCTGCTCTTCCATGGTGATGCCGTACATCACGTCGGCCATCGTGATCGTCTTCTTGTTGTGCGTGATGATGATGAACTGCGAGTGCTGGAGGAACTCCTTCAGCGCGCGGGTGAATCGGTCAATGTTCGCCTCGTCCAGCGGCGCGTCAATCTCATCGAGGACGCAGAACGGGCTCGGCTTGATCCGGAAAATCGCGAACAGGAGGGCGATGGAGGTGAGCGCCTTCTCACCACCGGAGAGCAGGGAGATCGCCTGCGCCGTTTTGCCGGGGGGCCGGGCGATGATCTCGATGCCGCTCTCGAGCAAGTCTTCCTCATCCAGCAGCACGAGCCGCGCCTCGCCGCCGCCGAACAGCGTCTTGAACGTGACCTGAAATTCCTGCTGGATGTGTTGGAACGTCTCCTTGAATTGGATGCGGGTGGTCCGGTTGATCGTGGTGATCGCCTGGTGCAGATCGTCCTTGGCGTTCTGGAGATCGGCCTGCTGGTTCGTCAGGAAGGTCAGGCGCTCCTGCAGCTCGCGGCTCTCGTCGAGCGAGGCCAGGGACACCGGCCCGAGCCCCTCCAGTTTGCGGCGGAGGGTCTCAACCTCTCGGGTGATGGCCGGCCAGTCCGGCTCGGGGGGCGGCGTTGCCGAGGGGGTCTGGCCCCAGTCCAATTCCAGTTGGTAGCGCTCGCGGAGACGATCCGTGAGGGCCTGCTGCTGATAGGTGAGTTGGGTGATCGCCATCTCCTGCTCGTGGAGCCGCTGGCGGACGGCCTCGAGCGCCACGGCCTGCTCGTGGCCCTGCGCCTGCTCCTGGGCGATGGCCGCCGCCAGGGTGGCGCGTTCGGCGGCGATCTGCTGCACCGTCTGGTCGTCCGACGACCGGCGCTGGGCGTGGGCCGTCACCTCTTGCTCCAGCACGACGCAGGCGGACGTCAGGGTGTGCGCACGCTCGGCGAGCGCCACCAACTCCTGCTCGCGGGCGGCCAGCGTCTGGGTCATCCCGTCGCGGGACTGGGTGAGGAGGTCCAACGACTGCTGGCGCCCGGCGCGGACCTGGTCCACCGAGGCCAACTGGGCCTGGGCCTGGGCCTGGGCCGTGACGTGGCGCTCGCGGTCGCGGGCGGCCGCGTCACGCTGTGCCTGGGCGGCGGCGATCGCCTGCTGATCCTCTTCCAACGCCTGCTCGGCGCAGGCCACGGCGTCGCGGGCGCTCGTATCCCGCGCCTGCGCCTCGGCCAGCGACTGGCGGGCCTCGGCCAACTCCGTCTGGAGGAGCGCCCGCTCCTCGTCGAGCTTGCGAAGGGCCTGGCGGACCGTATCCCGCTGGTGCTGGGTCTGGCTGAGCGCCTCCCGCTGGGTCTGGGCCTGCTGATCCTGCTGCGCGATCGCCGCCTGGATCGCTTGCGCCTGGGCCGCGGCGGCCGCGGCCTGCTGCTGCGCCCGCTCGACCCGCTCGGCGGCGGCGGCCAGCTCGGCCGCGAGCTGGACCACCCGCTGGGGCCGGCCCACCAACACTTGATCGGCCGACCAGGCGCTGCCGCCGGTGAGACTCGTCGCGGTGACGCGCTCCCCCTGCCGCGTCACGAACCGGACCGGGACGATGGCCGCGCGCTGGAACTCCAGCGCCGTGGGGAGATCGGGCGCGATGTACGTGTGCTCCAGTAGCCGCTCCACGAGCGGCTGCCACGCGGCCTCCACATGGACCTTGGTGAGGATCGGCTCGTACGGGCCCGCCGGCCTCGGAGGCCCGCCGCCCTCAGCGGAGGGGAGCGAGGCGCCACGAAGCAAGAGGGTGGCGCGACCCTCCCGCGTGGTCTGGAGACAGGTCAGCAGGCGGGCGGCCGTCTCCCACTGCTCAACGACGAGGGCGTCCGCCCAATCACCGAGGGCCGCTTCGACCGCCGCCTCGTACCCCGGCTCTACCCGCAGGGCATCGACCAGGAGCCCGAGCACGCCGTCGCGCGGGATCGCCTCCTTCTGCAGTCCTTCCAGGAGCGCTTTGACGCCGAGCGACACCCCCCCATGCGAGGTCAGCAACCCTTGCAGGATCTCGTGCCGGGAGTGGAGCGCGACCAGCGCCTGCTGGGCCTCGGTGATGGCGCGGGCCGAGGCGTCCGCCTGCGCCTGGGCCTGGGCCCACGCGGCCTGCTGGGACTGTCGAGCGGACTCCTCTTGCGCGGCCTGCCGGTGGCGCTCGGCCAGGGTCTGCTCGAGGGTGGCGGCCTGGGGGGCCAATGCGGCCTGTTCCTGGGCGACACGGCCTGCTTCCAACTCCAAGCGCTGGACGCGGGCGTGCGCCGCATGACCGTGCGTGGAGGTCTTCAACAACTCGTTGCGCAGGCGGGCGGCGCGCGCGGCCGCCTCGACCACGGCGCCGCGACGCGCCTGGAGGGTCGCCTGGGCGCGGCGGATCGCCTCTTCACACTCCGCGATCTGTTGTTGCGCCGCGGCCAACGCGGCGTGGAATCCCTCGCGCTCGGCCTCCGTCGCCTCGAGGGCGTGGCGGAGCGCCGCCACGTGCGTCTCGGTCTGGGTCATCTGCTGGCGGAGTGTTTCGATCTCCCGCCCCGCCACCTCCCGGCGCCGGGCGTCCTCGACGAGGCGCTCCTGATGCGTCTGGATTTGCCGGCGGGCCATCTCGACGGCGTGGGCGACGGCCAACGCCTGGGCCTGCGCCTCGGCGTGGCGGCGATCCACGGCTTCGAGCGCGTCGCGGCGGCGCTCCAGCGCCGACTCCGCCTCGCGCGCCGCCTGCTGGCGCTGCGACTCCTCGGCCCGGAGGCCGGCCTGCGCCTGCTCGAGCGACTGTCGTTGGTCCTGCAGGCGGCGCGAGTCGCGCCGGGCCAGCAGCGCCTCGAGTGTCTTCAGTCGCTCCCATTGATCGCGGTACAGTTGGGCCTTGCGGACTTGGCGCTCCAACGCCTGGAGCTGGCGGCGGACCTCGCCGATGACATCGGCCAACCGCAGGAGGTTGGCCTCGGTCTGCTCCAGCTTGCGCAGGGCCTCGCGCTTCTGGGTCTTGAATTTGGTGATGCCGGCGGCCTCCTCAAAAATGGCGCGGCGCTCCTCCGGCCGGGCTTGGATGAGCTGATCCATCTTGCCCTGCTCGAAGAGGGAATAGGCGGAGGTGCCGATGCCGGTACCCATCAGCAGCTCGGTGATGTCTTTCAAGCGGACGGGCGTTTTGTTGAGGAGGTATTCGCTCTCGCCGGAGCGGTAGAGGCGGCGGGTGATCATCACCTCGGCATACTCCGTCGGCAGCCGCTTGGCGGCATTGTCAAACGTGAGGGAGACTTCGGCGGCGTTGAGCGGGGGGCGGCCATCGGTGCCGTTGAAAATGAGGTCTTCCATGTGGCCGCCGCGCAGCTCGCGGGCCGATTGCTCGCCGAGCACCCACTTGATGGAATCTGCTATATTCGATTTACCGCTGCCATTTGGACCGACGATGGCGGTGACGCCGGGCTCGAAGACGAGGGTCGTCTTCTCGGCAAAGGACTTGAACCCGGAGAGTTCCAGCGATTTAAACATCATGCGACTCCTTGTCGGGAATCGCTCGCATGATAGCACGCTCGGGCGCCATGTCAATATCGCCAGCGGGCGATGACGGGCGGCGCGGCCGCCGCGGCGGCCCGTGGGAGAAAAGGGCCGCTTATATAAGCGGCCCTTTTTCTACACGCTTGAATCACATCCCGATAATGTGATAGCCGCAATCCACGTGGAGGGTTTCGCCGGTGATGCCGGCGGCGAGGGGAGAAAGCAGGAAGACGGCCGCGTGGGCGACGTCCTCGAGGGTCACGTTGCGGCGCAGCGGGGCGCGTGACTCGACGTGTTTCATCATGTCGCTGAAGCCGCTGATGCCGCGGGCGGCCAGGGTCTGCACCGGCCCCGAGGAGAGGGCGTTGACGCGGATGTGCTTGGGGCCGAGATCGTAGGCGAGGTAGCGGACGGAGGCCTCGAGCGCCGCCTTGGCCACGCCCATGACGTTGTAGCGCGGGATCACCTTCTCCGCCCCGTAGTAGGTGAGGGCGACCACGCTGCCGCCGGCGACCGGAGGGAGTCCCCGTGGGATGGTCATCAACGGGACGGCGCGGCGGGCCAGCGCCGTCAGGCTGTAGCTGGAGACGTCGAGCGCGAGCGCATACCCATCCCGCGAGGTCCCGACAAACTCCCCTTCCAGCTCCTCCCGCTTGGCGAAGGCCACGGCATGCACGAGGAAATCCAGCGCGCCCCAGGACGACTGGATCCCCTGGAACACGGCGTCGAGCTGGGCATCGTTCGTGACATCGCAGTCATACAATGGGGCGGTCGGGTCGAGGGTCTTCGCCAACTCCTCGACGTTGGCCTTCAGCCGCTCCCCTTGATAGGTGTAGGCGAGGGTGGCCCCCTCGCGGGCAGCCGCCTGGGCGATGCCCCACGCGATGCTGCGCTTGTTCGCAACCCCGACGATCAATCCTTTCTTGCCAGCGAGGAGCATGAAACCTCCTTCAACCCCTGAAGGGGTCTGACCCCTGAACACGAGGGGTCAGACCCCGTGAGCCCTACCCCTCGAATTTCCGCAGGACGAGGGTGACGTTGTGGCCGCCGAAGCCCAGCGAGTTGGACATGACGACCGTCACCCGGGCTTGGCGCGCCTGGTGGGGCACGTAGTCCAGGTCGCACTCGGGGTCCGGGGTCGTGTAGTTGATGGTCGGGTGGACGACCTGGTCGCGGAGGGT
>JACQRF010000190.1 GCA_016206635.1 Candidatus Omnitrophota bacterium | reverse complement strand
CTCGTGCCCAGCGCAGGGTTCATGCCGCTGGTGAACATGTGGTGCGCCCAGACGAGGAAGCCGAGCAGCGCAATGCCCATGATCGCGTAGACCATCGAATGGTAGCCGAAGAGCGGCTTGCGGGCGAACACCGGCAGCACGTCGGAGATGATCCCCATCGCCGGCAGGATCATGATGTAGACGGCCGGGTGCGAGTAGAACCAAAACAGGTGCTGCCACAGCAGCACCTGGCCGCCGCTGTTGGGCCGCGCGACCCCGTCAATGATCAGCCCCGCCGGCAGGAAGAAGCTGGTGCCGAGGGTGTTGTCGCAGAGCAAGAGGATCAGCGTGGACGCCAGGACTGGCGTCGCCAGCAAGGTCATGATCGCCGTGGCCAACAACGCCCAGATCGTCAGCGGCATCCGGCCGAGCGTCATGCCGGGCGACCGGCAGTTCAGGATCGTCGTGATGTAGTTGACCGATCCGAAGATGGATGAGAACCCGAGCAGCAGCAGCCCGGCCAGCCAACAGACCTGGCCCGGCCCCAGCGTCGTCGAGAGCGGGGGGTACGCCGTCCAGCCGCTGGCCGCCGCGCCGCCCTGCAGGAAGAACCCCGCGAAGACGATCGCGATCGCCGGGGGGTACATCCAGTACGACAGCCGGTTCAGCCGCGGGAACGCCATGTCCGGCGCGCCGATCTTCAGCGGGATCAGGTAATTGCCGAACGTCCCGACGACCAGCGGGATGATCGCGAAAAAAATCATGACGGTGCCGTGCATGGTGAACAGCATGTTGTAATACTCCGGCACCATGACGCCGCCCGGCATGCCGGCGGGCGCGAGCCGTTCCATCCAGGGCAGCGGCGATCCCGGCCACCCGAGTTGCCACCGCAGCAGCATCGCCAGCAACCCGCCGAACATCAGCATGGCGAGCGCCGTGAACAGGAACTGGATCCCGATGATCTTGTGGTCCGTCGAGAAGACAGACGCGCGCCAGCCGCCGGCCGTGCCCTCACTCATTGGCTTTGGTCTCCTTCAGCCAGGCCTGGAATGTCTCCCACGGCTCGACCGTGACGAATCCACGCATCCGGTAGTGCCCCAGCCCGCACAGCTCCGCGCAGGCGATCTCGTATTGCCCCGGCCGCGTCGGGCTGACCCACACCTGGCCGGTGCGGCCGGGCACCACGTCCTGTTTCACGCGGAAGGCCGGCACGAAGAAACTGTGGATCACGTCTTTGGACTTCAGCCAGATGACCGTGGGCTGCCGGATCGGCAGGTGCAGCTGATTGATCGTCGTGATGTCATCGGGCGTCTCGAAGCGGCCGTCGGGGCCCGGGTAGCGGATATTCCAGGCGAACTGCTCCGCCAGGATCTCGACCTCCGCCGGGCTGCCGGGGATGTGGGCGTGAATCGTCGCCCAGACGCGCTGGCTGGCGAACGTCAACCAGATCAGGATGGCGGCGGGGACCGCCGTCCAGACGATCTCCAGGAGCGTGTGCCCGTGCGTGTAGTAGGCCGGCCGCCCCGGCTGGCGCCGGTAGCGGATCGCGAACCCGATCAGCATCCCTTCGACCAGGATGAAGAAAAACCCCGTGATCGCCAGGATCAGCCAGAAGAGGCGGTCGATCGACGGCCCGATTGATGACGCGACAGGCGGCAGCAGCACGGGCGGCGGGACGCCCTACTTCGCCTGGAACGTGAAGGTCGTCGAGGCGGTCCCGCCATCGGCGACCGTCACCGTCTGCGTCTGGGCGCCCAGCGTCTCGTGCCAGGCCTCGAGCGTGTAGGTCCCCGCCGGCAGCCCGGTGATGGTGAACGAGCCATCGGCGGCGCTGACGGCGAAGAACGGGTGGTCCACCACGCCGATGTACGCCTGCATCCACGGATGCACATTGCATTTCACCGGGACCATGATTTCCCGCTTGGCAAACGTCTTGGTGATCTTCATCCCTTTCATCGGCATCGCCAAATTGAAGGGGGTGGACTGCGTCGGCTTGGCGTTCACGTTGTGGAGCGTGGGATCGCTGTTCCGGATCTCCACCGGCTGCCCCACCTGCACGCCCAGCACGTGCGGCGCATAGAGGCATCCGACCTGGTCAAACACCGCCGGCGTGGTTGGGGCCGGGGCGCCGCCGGCCACCCCTTCCTTGACGTAGACGAAGGCGTACCGCAGGCCGCCGTGCTCGGCGACGATCTGCTGCGTGTGGGCCGCTTCGGTATGCTGCTGCTGGCACACCGGGTCGGCCTCCATCTTGATCTTCACCGGGGCCGGGGCGGCGCCTTGCAGGACGACCTTGCCGGTAATGGTGGCGCTCCCGGTGGCGGCCGCCGTGGCGGGGGCCGCATCGCCCGCCGCCTGCAGCGGCGCGCCGCCACCGAAGGCCGCGATCGCGGCGATGAGACCGATGAGATAACGCGGTTCATGGAATCGCATGGGCATTCTCCTTTTCCTGATAGTCCATCCAGCTCGACACCGATCGGCGGCGACCGGTGTCGCCATTGCCGCCGTCCCAGATGACGAGTGCCAGCGGCGTGGCGGCGCCGGGCCGCGGCCGGGTGATCACGAGCGACCAGCGGCCATGCTCGTAGTGCGCCTGCGCCGGCCGCGATTCGGCGGTGTCCGGCAGGTCGAAGCTCCCGGCGACCGCCGCGCGGGCCGCGCCGGTGGCGGCGGACCAGATGGTGAGATCCAGCGCCGGCGCCCCCGGTCCGCCGTGGGCCGCGTCAGCGGGCCAGCTCTGCAGACTGCCGACCTCCCGGCCGGCCACCGCGGGCTTGAAGGCGAGCGCTAGTTGATCGGGCGGGCTCCCCCGATCTTCCGACGGATCGTCCCACGCGATCCGGATGGCGAGCTGATCGCCGGCGGCCGCGGCTTGGACCATGGCCCACGTGACGGTCGTGGGGGCGATGGCCCCGTCCACATAGACATTGCTCCAAACCAGGACGTCGGCGCGGGGGACCGTCGCCCACATCGCGTCATCTGGCGCCACCGGCAGCGCGGCCGCTGGCGTCGGGATGATCGGGGCGTTCCAACGCGCCGATTCTTGAATTGAGCGCAGGTAATAGGCCAGTTGCCACAGGTCAGCCACCGGCACCGCGTCCCCGTACGATGGCATCGGTGTCCCGTCCACGCCGGTCATCAGCCGCGCCACGAGGTCGCGTGGTTCCGCCCCGCCGCGCAGTTCCCACCCATGGGTGAGATTCGCGGGGCGGATCGGTTGGCCCCAGTCGTCCGCGAGCGTTTTCGCCGAGGGGCCGTCGGCGCGCCCGAACGCGCCATGGCACGCCGCGCATCCGAGATCAGTATACAACTTCCGGCCTTTCGCCAGGTCTGCTCCTTTGGGTCCGGGATCTTTGCCGAATGATGCGACCGGCTGCGGCTGGGCCTGCGCCAAATTCGGGGCGAGCGATTTCAGGTAGGCGACCAAATGCCAGCGGGTGTCTTCACTCAAGCCTTCCCACCCCGGCATCCGGGTGCCGGCCAAACCGGTCGAGATCGTGCGAAAGACGTCCTCATCGGTCGGCGGTGTGCCGGAGGCGGTCAGGCGGAATTTATAGGCGCCGGTGGTGAAGTCGCGGGGGCGGGGGATCATGCGCGCGGCGTCCGGCCCGTCACCCTTGCCGGCGTCGCCATGGCAGCGGGCACAGTTGGTGACGTAGGCGTCGCGGCCGGCCACGAGGTCCGGTGCCGGCTTCGCCGACGCTGACGCTGCCGATGCAAGAAGTCCACCGATCATCAGGAAGAGTAGTGATCGTGTCACGAGGGGGATGATCTCAGGCCCCCTACTATAACGGACGCCGGGAACTCCTGTCAATGCCGCGGGGCCTCGCGTCAGGCCTGGCCCCGGCTCGCGTCACCCGTCGGCCAGGCCCTCACTCGCGAAAATGTAAGCCGAATGAATGCTAGATCAGATGTGCTTGCCGGCGCGGGAGCCGGCTGGTAGCATAACAGGCCTCATGCCTCGACCCCGATCCGGTTCCCCGATCCTGGTTCGCCTCATGGCCGCGGCCCTCGTCGCCACCATGGCGTGGCCCCCGTCCGCCCTGGCGATGCGCCCCATCGGCTTGGAGGAATCCCCCCGCACAAAAACCGAACTCGCCTCGGCGCTGGGGGTCGCCCCGCCGTCCGTCGGGCTTGAGGAGTCAGAGGAGACTACAGGCGAGGTGGCCAAGACGTTGGGGAAAGCGGGCGCCGCGCGGCGTCCTCAGCGTCGTCCCCGGGGGGAGGCCGTTCGGTCGCTTCACGCGAAATTGCTCGAACACGCCGGCGGCCGG
>JACQRF010000189.1 GCA_016206635.1 Candidatus Omnitrophota bacterium | reverse complement strand
CAGCAGGGTGCCGACGACCGCCCACCTGGGTGGCGCCAACGGGGTTGGGCCCTGGGGGCCTCTCCGGTTGATCAACCGGAGAGGCCCCCAGGGCCCAACCCCGTTGGCGCCACCCAGGTGGGCGGTCGTCGGCACCCTGCTGGTGGCGTCGGTGGTGGTGTGGCCCGTTTTCAGCGCGGTCGAGGGGGCTGACCCGCCGCCGGTCTCCTCCGAGCAGTCCGAACGGGCCCAGCTGTTCATCGCCCTCCTGAAGCGCCGCGCGGAGGCGATCGTCGAGGCCCGGCGGGCGCCCCCGCCGCCGTTCTGGAGCGTGTACGGCGGGGTCTCCGAAGGCTACGAGAGCAATGTCAATCTCGACGGCTCGCGGAAGGGGGACCCATTCACCGAGGAGTCGTTCAGCGTCGTCGCCCGCCCGAAGGTCACGTCCTGGCTCAGTGGGGAGATCACCTACGATCTCCTGCACACGCACTACCAGGCGATGACCGACAGCAACCTCTGGTCCAACACGGTGGAGTGGCTGCTCAAATACCAACCCCTGCGGCGCGTGGAGGTGGCGACCGGCTACGAGTACGGGGTGCTGAATTTTCCGCACGATACCAGCAGCAGTTTCGCCGATCAGCGGACCAAGGCGTCACTGACCTGGGCGCAAGCGGGGTGGCTCACGCACGTGATCGGCTGGGTCTACCAGCTGCGGGAGTACGATACCCGGAAGGCCCGAGACGCGGCCGGGACCGCGCTGGAGGGCGTGAACCGCCAGGATCAGCGCCACACCGGCAGTTACGAGCTGCGGTTCCGGTTTCCCAAGCTCTTAGCCCGGCTTGGGGCGGAGTGGTATCGCAACAGCGCCAACGACCAGCTCCAGGATTTCTACGATTGGGATGATGTCCGGGTGCGGGCGGTGCTGACGCGCGTGTTCAACCCGAAATGGGTGGGGACCGTCAGCGCCAGCCATGAGCGCAAGAATTACCAGTCCCGCAGCGTGCCGGCCATCAACGTGGCGGAACGGGACGATCTCGTGACGGTGGCCGGTTCGCTGATCTATCAGGCCACCCCGCACGCCTCGGTCGCCGGCAGCCTGACGTATCGCCATCAAGATTCCAACGATCCTCGATTGGACTTCACCGATTGGATTTCACAACTGAGCGTGTCGATCGGTTTCTAGGCGGGACTACTTCTTCTTCGGCTTGTCGTCGGCTTTCTCCGCGGCCTTTTCGGCGATCTTCTCGGCCTTCTCTTCCACCTTCTCGGCGATCTTCTCGGCCTTCTCTTCCACCTTCTCGGCGATCTTCTCGACCTTGGCCTCGGCCTTCGCCTCTTCCTTGGCGGCTTTGACCTCCGCCTTGGCCTCGGCCTTCGCCTCTTCCTTCGCCGCCTTGACCTCCGCCTTCGCTTCCTCGCGGATCGCCTTCAGCTCCGCCTTCGCCGCCTTCACTTCCAGGCGGGCGGCGGCGGCATCCAGTTTCGCCTCCATCCTGGCTTCGAACTTCGCCTCGAACCGGCCTGACGCGGCGTTGATCTTTTCCAGATCGTGCTCCACCTTATCCAGCTGCCGCTCGATCTGCCGCTCATAGGCGTCCACGACCCGCTCCGACACCCGATCCGCGCCGTGGTTGGCATGTTCCTGCGCCCGCTCGGCGATCTCCACCTGGTGATCGGCCAGCCGGCTGAGGGAGGTCTGGAGGTTATGCTCGAAGCCGGTGGCGTCCCCCGCGTAGATATCCATCGCCAGCGCCACCCCCGGCTCCTCCATGGCGCGGGCCACTTTGAATTGCTCGCGCACGAACGCCGCATCCACCGTATCCAAGGCGATCGTGCCATCGCGGGTGACCAGGTATTCCTGCAAAAGGTGAGGGAGCGTGTCCCGCATCGCCCCAGCCAATTCGCGGCGGCCGGCCTGCTCCTCCTGGGCGATCGCCTGCTCCGCCTGGTAGCGCAGGAGCAGCGCGTCCGTGGCGCCGTCTTCCGTCAGGGCGTACACGGTGGGGGTGGTCGAGGTGACGAGGGTGATCGCCAGCGCCAGGCGCAAGAGACAGAAAAAGCCATTCTTCCCGCGCGATGCGCTGAAGAATGGCTGACCGTTCATCGTCTCCTCCTCGTCTCTGGCATCTGGCTGCCCTCTCCCGCTCTTTCAGGAGGTCGGGCCCTCTAGTTTTGCGTCCCCCGCTTACGCGGGGTTTGCCCTGATACTGAGGTCCATCCTCTTTCACTCCACAGTATACCGGGTGGTGTCGAAAAATACCAGGGGTTGGGGCACTATTTTTTGTCGCTGGAATCTCTTGCCGTGCAGCGAGTTACGGAGTCTTCGGAGGAAGGGACGATTTGGTCAACGCGGTCGTGATGATCCGTTCCAGGTAGTCCAAGTCCACCGGTTTGACCGTGAAATCCAGGACGCCATGCTTCTGAGCGACCTGATCGGCCTCCCCATAAAACGGGTAACCGGTCAGGATGACGATCTCGACCTTCGGATTGATGGCACGGATCGCCTCTAACGTTTTGAGACCGTCCTGCACCGGCATCTTCAGGTCCAGGAGGATCAGCTTGAGGGACGGCGCCCCCTTGACCCGCTCCACCGCCTCAACCCCATTAGAGGCCTCCAGGACGTCGGTGACGCCGAGCGACTTCAGGAATTTGACCAGCGTCGCCCGCACGGGGGCTTCATCATCTGCGACCAGCACGGCTGCATCCGCCATGTTCGGAGTATACCACGCCTCCCACGGTTTGCCCATGCCACGCGGGGTCGGCGATACGTGGCGGGAGTGAGCGGGAGCGAGCAATGTTGCAGGGGGCCTTGCATTATTGAGCAATGATCAGCCATACTTGCGCCGGGTGGCATCTGCGGTGCCAGGTCAAGACCTGGCACCGGCCACGAGGAGTATCCTATGGATCGTTTGATGACGATTGATGAGGTAGCGGCCTACATGCAGGTGAGCCGGTTTACCGTCTACCGGCTCGCGAAAGGTCACTCCATCCCGGCCACGAAGATCGGCCGTCAATGGCGGTTCCAGCAAGAGGAGATCACCCGATGGCTACTCCGAGAACATCCCGACCGGCGCGGCCAGCCGTAGCGGCCGCGCGCCCCGCGACTCCGCTTGCCGGCGGCTCCTTGCTGCCGCAGGGGATGCGGGAGAAATTGATCGTGGCGTTTGGCCTCATGTCGGTGCTGCCGCTGCTGGTCCTCGGGTACGTCGTGATCAATTATGTCTACCCTCACGCGGAGACTGGCACGGATCTGACCCTCATCATCGTCCTGGCGGTGGTGATCGCGGTGCTGGGTCTGGCGGTGGCGAGGAGTCTTGTGATGCCGGTCATCAAGCTCGCCTCGGAGGCCCGGGCCATCGCCGCGGGCGAGACCGGCCGCTCCGTGGAGGTGAAGGCCCCCGGCGAGTTGGGGGAGCTGGGCGACGCCCTCAACCAGATCTCGAAGCGGGTCCGGGACAACATGGGGCAGCTCAAAATCTACGGTGAGCAGACGAAGCACCTCAACCTGGAAATCAATCGCCGGATCCTGTCCTTATCCCACATCTTGCAAATCAGCAATCTGATCACGCAGGGGGTGAAGCTGGAGGAGGTCCGCAGCTTCGTCCTGGAAAAATTGGCGCAGTTTGAGGGGGCGGAGTTGAGCGCGCTGCTGGAACCGGGCGGGGCGGACAGCACCTTTATTATCCGGGCAGCGGTCGGGGTTGACCCGACGGTGGCGCGGCCGCTGGTCGAGAAACGGCTCGTCTCCCCCTGGCTCCAGCGGGCGCTCGATCGGGGGCAGGTGTTGGTGGTGGATGGCCAGCACGGCGAGCCGCATGAGCGGGAACATCTGCAGCAGTTGTTGGGGATGTCCGGCGGGGTCTGCCAGCCGTTGACGGCGGGCGGGCAGGGGGTGGCGCTGCTCTTGACGATGAACCGTAGCCCGGACTACGCGTTCGACGACGATGCGATGGAGCTCCTCCGGGTGTTCGCCAAGCAGATGGCGATCGCGATCGAGAACGATCTGCTGGTGCGCCGCGCCGAGGCGCTGAAGGTCATTGACGATTTGACCGGCCTGTACAACGCCGCGTACATGCGCAGCCGGCTGGATGAGGAGCTCCGCCGGGCGATGCGGTATCACCGGCCCTGCTCGCTGCTGACCTTCAATGTGGATGAGTTCCGGCAGGTGCAGGAGCTCTACGGGGGGTTGACGGCGGAAGGGGTGCTCAAGGCGATCGCCGAGCTCGTGAAGACCCAGGTGACGGACGTGGACCGCGTGGGCCGCATGGGGCCCGACGAGTTCGCGGTGATCTTGCCGGAGCGCAACAAGCGGGAGGCGCTCGAGGCCGGGGAGGCGATCTGCCGGGCGATCCGGCAGTACACGTTCCTGAACGGGACCCAGCGGATCCCGAAACCGTTGACGATCTCGCTGGGCTTGAGCGAGAACCCGCTGGACGGTTCGACGGCGGAGGAGTTGTGGGCCAAGGCGGCCCAGGCCCTGGCCCAGGCCAAGGGACAGGGCAAGAATCGGGTGGTCGCATGCTGAACGGGGCGCTCCGATGATGCCGCCGCGCCGGCTGATCACCAAAAAGATCGGGGAGCTGCTCATTGATCGCAAGGCGATCACGCCGGCGCAGCTCGAGGAGGCCCTGCGGATCCAGCAGGACAAGGGGGGGCTGCTCGGGCAGATCCTGGTCGGGCTCGGGCACACGACCGAGGAGGCGGTCGCGCAGGCGCTGACGACCCAATACGGGTTCCCGTTCCTGCCGTTGAAGAACTACGCCATTGATGAGGAGACGCTCAAGCTGATCCCGCAGAACGTGGCGCGCCAGTATTGCCTGGTCCCGGTGGATCGGATGGGGGACACGCTGACGGTCGCGATGGCCGACCCGTTGGACTCGCAGGCGGTGGAAGACATCGAGATGCTCAGCCATTGCTCGGTCCAGGTGTTCGTGGCGACGATGGGCGACGTGGCGGAGGCGATCCAGCGCCACTACGGAGACGGCCATGCCTAGCGCGACGGCCCACGAACGGCTCGTGGAAACGCTGATCGGCCAAAAGCTGCTGACGGCGGCCGACCTGGAGCGGGCGCTCGCCGTCCAGAAAGAGCGCGGCGGCTCGCTCAGCCAGATCCTCAGCGACTTGAAGGTGGTCGAGCCGAAGACCCTGGCGGCGACGATGAGCCGGACGTTCCGGATCCCGGCGGTCCATCTGTCCAAGATGGAGCTCGACCCCGAGCTCACCAAACTGCTGCCCCGCAAGCTGGCGTTCCATTACCAGATGGTGCCGGTGTCCCGGATGGGCCAGCAGCTGACCGTCGCGATGGCCGATCCGTTGAATGTGCTGGCGATGGACCATCTGGCCCAGGCGACCGGGCTGGTCCTCAGCCCGCTGATCGCGACCCAAGAAGAAATTCAGGAGGCCCTGCGGCGGTTGTACGGCGGCGTGATCGTAGACACGCTCAACGAGCTGACCCAGCACGGCGCGGCGGCGGCCCCCTCCGGCACGATCGAGCTGCTGTCCTCGGATGACCGCGCGGCCAAGCCGGATCGGGTGGAAGATCTGGTCCGGTTGACCGAGGAGGCGCCGGTTGTCAAGCTCACCAACGCGATCCTCGCCCAGGGCGTGATGTTGAAGGCCAGCGACATCTTGGTGGAGCCGTTCGAGAAGCGCCTGCGGATCCGCTACCGGGTGGACGGCACGTTCCGGGAGGGGGACCCCCTCCCCGCGGCGATGCATACCGGCGTGATCTCCCGCGTCAAGGTGATGTCGAATCTCAACATCGCCGAGCATCGGCTCCCCCAGGACGGCCGGGTCAAATTTTCGGTCGGGGACCGGGACGTGGATTTCCGCGTCTCCATCATGCCGTCCTATTATGGGGAGAAGGCCTGCCTGCGCATCCTCGACCGGGCCCAGGCGATGCTGGAGCTGGACCGCCTCGGGTTCGACCCGGAGCCGCTGGCGGCGCTCAAAGAGGCGATGGGCCACCCGCACGGGATGGTGCTGATCACCGGCCCGACCGGGTCGGGGAAGACCACAACCCTCTACTCGCTGCTGCGGCTCGTGGATCGGCCAGAGCGCAACCTGACGACCGTGGAAGACCCCGTCGAATACGACCTCCCGGGCGTGAACCAGATCGCGATCCGGCCGGACATCGGGCTGACGTTCGCGGCGGCGCTGCGGTCGATCCTGCGGCAAGACCCCAACATCATCATGGTCGGCGAGATCCGCGACGAGGAGACGGCCGACATCGCGGTGAAGGCCGCGCTGACCGGGCACCTGGTCCTCTCGACCCTGCATACCAACGATGCCGCCGGGGCGGTCGCCCGGCTCATCAACATGAAGGTCGAGCCGTACCTGATCGCCTCGTCGGTCTTGCTGCTCGGCGCCCAACGGCTGCCGCGCCGGGTTTGCCCGCGCTGCAAGACATCATGGGTCCCCCCGAAGGAATTGATCGAGCGATTCGCCCTCCCGTCGAAAGGGACCTATCTGCGGGGGGCCGGGTGCCCGGCGTGCCGCGGCACCGGGATGGTCGGGCGCGTCGGGTTGCTGGAGACGGTGCCGCTGACCCCGTCGCTGCGCCAGATGGTGTCGGCGGGGGCGTCGTCGGTCGCGCTGCGGGAGGCGGCGCGCGCCGCCGGATTCCCATCGTTGCGGGACCATGCCGTCGCGAAGGCGGCGGCCGGGCTGATCCCGCTGGAAGAGGTGGCCCGCACGACCGTGGGCTACCAGGAGTGATGATCCGATGACCGCGGTCTCCTTGCGACAACGGTTCGTGGATCTGCTCGTGAGCAAGCACGGGATCAGCCGGGCGAAGCTGGATGAGATCCTTGCGGCGCCACACGCCAGCGACAAGGGCGTGGGGGCGCTGTTGGTCGAGCGTGGCCTCATCACCCAGCAGGCGTTGGTGGCGGCCCTCGCCGAGGGGTTGGCGATCCCGCCGATCAATCTGGCCAAATACACGATCGACCCCAGCCTCGCCCAGCTCGTGCCGGAGCGGATCGTCCGCCAGTACCACATCGTCCCGGTGTCCAAGATCGGCCGCCACCTCACCGTGGCGATGGCCGATCCGTTGAATGTGCTGGCCCTCGATGACGTGGCGACGCTGACCTCGTTGGAGACGATCCCGGTCATCGCCTCGGGGCAGGCCATTGAACAGGCCATCCGCCAGTTGTACCAGAATCCCACTGACCAGCTCGAGACGTTCATGGCGCACGCGTCGGAGGAGACCGCCAAGGCGTCGGCCAGCGGGGAAGAGGTCATGGATCTGACGGCCTTTGGCATGGCCGGCATGAAGGCCCCGATCGTCAAGGTCGTGGATCTGATGATCGCCGAGGCGTTGAAGGCGCGCGCCAGCGATATCCATGTGGAGCCGTACGAGCAGGAGGTGCGGGTCCGCTACCGGGTGGACGGGGCGTTGCAGGAGGCGTTTCGCGTGCCCAAGCGGTATCAGAGCGCGTTCGTGACCCGGCTGAAGATCATGGCGCAGGTGGACATCACGGAGAACCGGCTGCCGCAGGACGGCCGGTTCAAGGTACGGATGGACAATCGGGAGGTGGATTTCCGCGTGTCGGTCCTGCCGATCAGTTTCGGGAACAAGCTGGTCCTGCGGGCGTTGGACAAGAGCAATCTGTCGTTAAGCCTGGACGCCCTCGGCCTGCTGCCCGATTCCCTGGAGGCGTTCAGGCAGGCCGTCGCCCGGCCGTACGGGATGATCCTCGTGACCGGACCAACCGGGAGCGGGAAGTCCACGACCCTCTACTCGGTGCTGGGCCAGATGAACGAGCCCGGCCGGAACATCCTGACGGTCGAGGATCCGGTGGAGTACCAGGTGGACGGCATCACGCAGGTGCAGGTGAATCCGGAGAT
>JACQRF010000015.1 GCA_016206635.1 Candidatus Omnitrophota bacterium | reverse complement strand
CCGTGGACCAGCACCGGCCGGATCCCCACGATGCTGAGGAAGATCAAGTCCTGGAGGATGCCGCGCATGGCGGTCGGATTGTCAAGCGCGCTGCCCCCGTACTTCGCGACGATCACCCGGGTGCGGAACGCCTGCAAATACGGCAGCGCCTCGACGAGGATATCGGCCTTCGCCGAGGCTTCAGCGAGGTGAAGCCCCAGCGCTTCATCAACGGGGCCAGGCCCCTGTAGAGCTCTGAGGGGGCCTGGCCCCGTTGGCCCTTTATGTGGTGTACTTGGCATTGATGCGGACATAGTCCTCGGTTAAGTCGCAGGTCCAGATCCGGGCGTGTGATGTCCCGACGCCCAAGTGGATGCTGATCGGGACGTCCGAGTGTTCAAAGATCCGTTTCAGATGCAGCGGGTTCACGCGCACCGGGCGCCCATGGTGGAATACCGGGATGCCGCCCAAGGCGATCGTGAGACGCCCCGGGTTCAGGTGCGCGCCGGAGGCGCCGACGGCGGCGGCCACCCGGCCCCAGTTGGGGTCCCGGCCAGCCACCATCGTTTTGACGAGCAGCGAGTTGGCGATCCCCCGCGCCGCCTTCTGCGCGTCGTGCGCCGAGATCGCGCCCCGGATTTCAACGGTGACCAGATGGGATGCCCCCTCGCCGTCGCGAACAATCGCTTTCGCCAAGGTCTCGCACACGTGCGTGAGCCCCCGGGTGAACGTGCCGAGCGCGGTATCGCCGGCCTGGATCGGCGCGTGGCCGGCCGCCCCGTTGGCCAGCAGCAGCACGGTATCGTTCGTGGACATCTCGCCGTCCACGGTGATGGCATTGAATGAGTGCGCCACCGCCTGCCGGAGCGCGGCCCGCAACGCCGGGAGCGTGATGGCGGCGTCCGTCGTCAGGAACGCGAACATCGTGGCCATGGCCGGGTTGATCATGCCGGAGCCCTTGGCGATGCCCCCGATCCTGAGGGCTTTCCTCGTGGCCGGTGCCAGGGGGGCCTGGCCCCCCTGGCACCGCGCGGGGTGCGGTACCGCGAACTCGACCGCCGTCTCCTTGACGGCCAGGTCAGTGGTCATGATCGCCTCAGCCGCGGCGCGCGAGCCGTGGGCGTTCAGGCCGAGCGCGAGATCGGACAGCGCGGCCACGATCCGCCGGATCGGCATCGGCCGGCCGATCACGCCGGTGGAGGCGACGAGCACGAGGTGGGGATCGATCCGCAACGTCTCGGCCGTCGCATGGATCATCGTTTTGGCGTCCTGCATGCCTTGGGGGCCGGTGCAGGCGTTGGCGTTGCCGCTGTTGGCGATGATCGCCTGCGCCTTACCGCGCCGCAGGATCGGCCGGCACAGCAGGACCGGGGCGGCCGCCAACTTGTTCGTCGTCAGCATCCCGGCCACCAGCGCCGGCTGCCGGGAGACGATCAGCGCCACATCCCGTTTGCCGTGCAGCTTGATGCCGGCGCTGACGCCGTGCGCCTCGTACCCCTGCGGGGCGGTGACCCCGCCCGGGATGGCGCACCACGCCGATGAGCTCACTGGAGCCCCGCCGTTTCTTCGAAGCCCAGCAGGACGTTCATGTTTTGGATGGCTTGGCCCGCGGCCCCTTTGCCCAAGTTGTCAATCGCGGCCAGGGCAATGACCGTGCGCCCGCCGGGGACGACCCTGACTGCCAGCTCACAATCGTTCGTGTGCGCGACCCGGGCGGTTTTTGGCAGGGCCGGCGGCGGCAGGACGTGGACGAACGGTTCGTCCCGGTAGAACGTGTTGTACCACCGTTGGACCTGCGACGCCGTCGCCCGGCGTTTGAGGCGCAGATAGACGGTGGCGAACAATCCCCGTGTCATCGGCGCCAGGTGCGGCACGAACACCACTTGGAACCGCGACCGCCCGAGCCGCCCCAGCTCCTGATTGATCTCCGGCATGTGCTGGTGATCATTGGCCTTGTAGGCGCGCAGATCTTCATTCGCCTCGGTGAACAGCAGCTCTTCCTTCAGTGATTTCCCGGCCCCGCTGACGCCGGATTTGGCGTCGATGATGATCCCGTCCGGCGCAATCAGCCGTTTGGCGACCAGCGGCGCGGCGGCCAGGATCGCGGCGGTCGGGTAGCACCCGGGGTTGGCAACCAGCCGTGTGTGCGACAGATGCTCCCGGTAGAGCTCCGGCAGGCCGTAGAGCGCGTCGTTGAGCGCCTGCGGGTGCCGGTGCCTGAAGCCATAGGCGCGGGCGAACGTCCTCGTGGACATCAGCCGGTAGTCGCCGCTGAGATCAATGACGAATGTGCCGGCGTTCAGCAGCGCCGGGACCACGGTCATCGCCACCCCGGGCGGCAGCGCCAGGAACAGCAGATCGGCGCTGGCGGCCGCCTCCTTCACGGCAAAGGGCCGATAATCCAGATTCAGCCGCCCGGCCAGCTCAGGGTAGATATCGCGGATCGGCGTCGGTTTGCTGAGTCGCCGGGCCGCCAGATAGGTGAGCGTCACATGCGGGTGCCGCAGGAGATACCGCAGCAGCTCCCGTCCCGAGTAACCCGTGACGCCGACGATGCCGACTCGTACCACAGTTATCCTCTCCAGGAATGTATCAACCGACGGGGCCTGCCACGAGCCGGGGCCCCCGTCGGTTGCAAGACTCTCTATCTTAAACAGAACGTCCTACCCCGTCAATCTCGCAAGACGGGGTAGGACGTGAGGACTTTCCTCGTTGCCGGTGCCAGGGCTCAGCCCTGGCACCGCCCTGCGCTATCCGTTTACCGCTTCGTCCACTGGAACCGTTTGCGAGCCCCCTTCTGGCCGTACTTTTTACGCTCCTTGGCTCGCGGGTCGCGGGTCAGGAACCCCCCTTTGCGCATGGCCGTTTTCAGCGTGGGATCAACCATGGCCAATGCCCGGGCGATGCCGTGCTGGAGCGCGCCGGCTTGGCCGGACAACCCCCCGCCGTGCACGCGCGCGACGCAATCGTACTGCGCGACTGTCTGGGTGGTCACCAACGGTTGCCGGATCACCATCTGCAGCGTCGGCCGTGGGAAATAGTCCTCCAGGGTTCGGCCATTGACGACCATCCGGCCCTGGCCCGCCTTCAGGCGGACCTCGGCGACCGCTTCCTTGCGCCGGCCGGTGGCTTGCAACACTGCCGTGCCGTGGGGGGCCGGCGTGGTGGCCGCGGCCGTTGGCGTCGTCGCTTCAACCATTCGTCATCGCCTGTGCAGGGGACTGTCCCTTCGTGGTCAATCCGTGGTGAGGATGCTGTGCCCCGGGGTAGATCCTCAGCCGCCGGAGCATGTGCCGGCCGAGCGGATTGTGCGGGATCATGCCGGTCACGGCATGCCGCAGCACATCGGTCGGCTTCCGGGCCAGCAGCCGCTCCAGCGATTCGGTCTTGAGCCCGCCGGGATAGCCGCTGAACCGTTTGTATTGTTTCTGCTGCAGCTTAAGCCCCGTCACCCGGATCTTGGCGGCGTTGGTGATGATGACACCGTCGCCGGTGTCCACGTGGGGCGTCCAACTGGGTTTATGCTTGCCGCGCAGGAGCGTGGCGGCCCGGACCGCCAGCCGGCCCAGGATTTGGCCGTCCGCGTCCAGCGCGTGCCACTGGCGCACGACCTCCGAAGGTTTGGCGAGATAGGTGGTGTTCATGGCGAAACCATGATTATATCGAGAATTTGATCGGGCGCAAGGAAAATGTCGAGGGCGATTTACAAGTAAACCTTGAGTTGCCCCCCGTCGAGTTCGATCCGGAGCTTCCCATCCTCTGGGACCGAGATTTTGAGGTCACGGAAGGCAGCCTGCAGCACCTGTCGCAGCGTCATGTCGGGGTGGTAGACAACGATGGCCACCTTTTTTTCCGAGAGGGCCCCACGCCACGCGTCCCTTTCTCCTGGGTTCTCGACCATCAAAATGCCCATTGGGGTGGGTGATGCCGTGAGCTTGTGCACGTGCTCCACCGCGAACGTGTCCGGCCGCACCCCTTCCGGATCGCCGCTTTGCTCTGCAGCGATGAGCATGTCGTGCACGCCCCCCTCGATTTGCGACGCCGTGAAATAGATCGCCGCCGGGATCGTGGCGACCAGCTCTTCCTCTGCCTCGGCGACATCTACGCTGGTAGTTGTCCCCTCGCCTAGCTTCTCCTCCAGCCCGGTGTATTGCGATTCCCCTCCCGAGGGATGGAACTCGGAGGGTGTTTTAGTGAACGACGTGTCGGCGGCCGAGGGCGTATACGATCCGGGGACCGTTGTCCGCGTAATCTTGACGGCTTGCTGGACGAGCGCCAGCAGTTGATCTGGGGGAATCTGGATCAGATAGCTCGTATCCGCTCCGGATGGCGTGGCGGCCTGCCGTGGCAGCCGCATGTCTACTGATCCTGGCTCAAACCCCAGAGACCACGAGTATGGCGATGGGTCGGCTTCCCGATAGATCAGACGATTGAGCTGGTAGGTGCTATCCTTAAACACCCATTGCCCCAGCACGCCCACGGGGTTCGGCAGCATCAACGCTTGCAGCATCTTCCTGGCCTCAGCTGGCGCGATGATCTCGACGGCTTCTTCCAGCCCGGTCCTGCGCCAGATGGTGGCCACGCCGGAGGTCCCACCGGCTTTGTGATCCACTTCCTGCGTGTAGCCCAGCATTCCCATGGCAGATATAAGATGGACTGGCTGATACCACGGCTGGGAGACCAAATCTTTGATGGCATCATTCAGCGCCTCTGCGCGAACCACCTCGGGGTTATTCTGCCGCTCCAACCATGCCTGGATCGTGGTCAGGAGGATCGAGATGGGAGTCGGTGGTAACGCGTGTACACCACTCTTCGTCGGCCAGTCGGTGTCCTCAGATCGTGGTTGTTCCTCCAGCCCGGCGGCGATTTCGCTAGCTGGGACCCGTTCTTGGCGGAGGGCGAAGGCGGGGCCGGTCGCGCCGAGGAGGGCGACGACCAGCGTGGCGGCCATCGGTTGCAGTCGGGAGGCCTTCATTGAGATACCATAAGTATGCCTGATGCCGAGAGCGGTGTCAATGGTTAATATAGATTTTTATTCAGATTAATCCTGCCGCGGTTTTGGGCGGAGGAGGCGAGCGAAACAGAAAACGGTGAGCCCGAGGATCGCGGCCCAGGAGCCGATGAGGAAGACCCAGCCGGCAATCGTCACGGAAGGGCCTCGTACGGTTTGCGGCTGCGCCAGGCCTTGTGGACGAGGTACGCCAGGAGGCCGAACAGCACGGTCAGGCCGAGGCGGGTGGCGAGGATGGCCGGGAGCCGGTCGGGCGGCGCGCCCGCCAGCAGGATGACCGGCAGTCCCTGCTGCCAGAGCCAGGCCCCGAGGATGACGAGCAGGAATGCCGGGGTCACGTATTTCATGATGACCCGGAAGACCGGCGGGATGTCCAGCTCCGCGCCGCGGTGCAGCTCTTCCCATGCCCGATCCATGCCGAACACCCAGGTGAACAAGATCACTTCGATTGTGCCGAACAGCACGAGCGCGAACGTGCCGCCCCAGAAGTCCATCTCGTCCAGCACCCCACGCCCCAGCCCGAAGATCGCGGCATGGGTGGCGAGGAACGCTACCGTGCCCATGATGGCGATCGCGCGGCGCCGGGACAGATGGAACTCATCTTCCATGAATGCGATCGCCGGTTGGAGCAGCGAGATGGACGAGGTCAGCCCGGCGAGGAACAAGAGGCCGAACCACAGCACGGTGAACCACGGGCCGAACGCCACGCGTTGGAACATCAGCGGCATCGTGACGAACCCCAGGTTGAATGCGCCGCTGCGCGCGATCTCGCCGATCTGCGTCGGTCCGAAGAACGCCACCGCGGCCGGGATCACGATGGAGCCGCCGAGGATCACCTCGGCCAGCTCGTTGGTGGCAACCGACGTGAGCCCGGACAGCACCACATCCTGCTCCCGCTTCAGATAGCTGGCGTACGTCAGGATCACGCCGATGCCGACGCTCAGCGTGAAGAACACCTGCCCCGCCGCGGCCAGCCAGACCGTCGCGTCGCTCAGGACCGAGAAGTCGGGGTTCCAGAGGAATCCGAGCCCGTTCAGCGCGTGCCAGTCCGGCCGCGCGGGGTCCGGCGCGCCAAGCATCAGCACGCGGGCCGCGAGGATGACGGCGCAGGCGAACAGCAGCGGCAGCGCCCACCGAGTGAGCCACTCGATGCCTTTGGCGATCCCTCGCGACACAATCCAGAGGTTGGCGGCGAACGTGATGAGAAAGAAGCCGTACGCCCAGCCGATCCCCTGGAAATAGTGATTCTGCTCGAGCCCTTGGTACCCGCGCAGGAAGGTCTGCATCTCGGATGGCGTCGTGGCGGCGGCGTATCGGCCGGTCGCGGCGAACACCGCATACCCCAGCAGCCACGACTCAATGTAGGTGTAGTAAATGAAAATGACGAGCGGGCCGAAGATGCCGATGACCCCGAAATATTTGATGAACCGGTTTCGCTGCCACAAGGTTTGGAAGACGCTGGGGGCGGTGCCATGGCCGAACAGCCCGCCATACCGGCCGATCGCCCACTCGATCCACATCAACGGGATGCCGAGCAGGACGAGCGAAATAAAGTACGGGATCATAAACGCCCCGCCACCGTGCTGCGCGGCTTGCACGGGGAAGCGCAGAAAGTTGCCGAGGCCGACGGCGCTGCCGGCGACCGCCAGGATCACCCCGAGCTTGGAACCCCAGCGTTGCCGTTCAGGCATATGACACCTGCATCAGGCAGAGGCCGCGGGCCGGCGCGGTGGGGGCCACGAGCGTGGTCCGTCGCGCGAGCAGCCGGCGGGCGGCGTCCGGCGGCCAGCGACCGGTCCCGATCAACAGCAGCGCGCCGACCATCCGGCGAACCATGTGATACAGGAAACCGTCCGCCACGACATCAATGCACAAAAAGGGTGCGCTTGTACAAGCGCACCCTTTTTCGCGGGTGATGCGGAGGCGATAGATGCGCCGGCGGGTGGAGGTGACAAGCCGCCCGGTGGAATGGAACGCCCGGAAATCGTGCCGGCCGACCCAGACGCGTCCCGCCCGCCGCATCGCATCAAGATCCAATGATTGCGCGAGATGGTGGACATACGGCCGGTCGAACACTGGTCGGATTGGGCCGGTGACGAGGCGATAGCGGTACCATTTGTGGACGGCATCGAATTGGGCGTGGGCGCGGGGCGGCGCCGGGACGACGCGGCGCACCACGATGTCGGGCGGCAGGAGCGCATTGAGCGCGCGGTGGATCACGGCCGGCGGGCGCGGCGTGCGGAGGCGGGCCTGCACGACTTGGCCCCAGGCGTGGACGCCGGCGTCGGTCCGGCCGGCGGCGACCGTCGTCACCGGGTGGCCGTCAAGACGCCGCAGCGCGTCTTCGAGCACGGTTTGTACGGTGAGGGCGTCCGGTTGGCGCTGCCAGCCGGCGTATCGCGTGCCGTCATAGGCAAGGAGCAGCCGCAAGGTCACCGGATCAGCGCCTCGGCGATCTGGACGGCGTTGAGCGCCGCCCCCTTCCGGAGATTGTCGGCGACCACCCAGCAGGCAAAGGCATTCGGCGCCGTCGGGTCGGGCCGGAGGCGTCCGATGAAGACCTCGTCGCGGCCGTCGGCCGACAGCGGCATCGGGTAGGCCGGCGGATCCACGACCCGCACGCCGGGGCTCTGGCGCCAGAGCGCGGTCAGCGCCTCGACCGTGATCGGCCGCTCGGTCTCGAAGTAGACGGCCTCCGAGTGGGCGTTGACGACCGGGACGCGGACGGTGGTGGCGGTCACCGCCAGGCCGTCCGCATGCAGGATCTTCCGTGTTTCCTTAATCATCTTCCACTCTTCGCTGGTGTAGCCGAGCTCGGCGAACGGGCCGATCTGTGGGATGACGTTGAAGGCGAGCTGTTGCGGCAGGGCGCTGGCCGGCGGGATCGGCCGACCCTGGGCGCTGGCGGCGACCTGGGCCTTCAGCTCCTCGACCGCTTCCCGTCCGGCGCCGGACGCCGCCTGGTAGCTGGCGACGATGACCCGCCGCAGGGTTGCCGCGCGGTGGACCGGCGCGAGGGCCACGATCATCTGGATGGTCGAGCAGTTGGGGTTGGCGATGAGGCCGCGGTGGGTCTTGAGATCGTCGGCATTGACCTCCGGCACGACGAGCGGGACCGCCGGGTCCATCCGGAAGTCGGCCCCGTTGTCAATCACGACGGCGCCGCGGCGGATCGCCTCCTGGGCGTAGGTCACGGCCGCCCCTTGCTCCCCTTCGGTGCCGGCAAACAGGACAATATCCTGGTTGGCGAACGCCTCCGGTGAGACGACCTGGACCTGGTACGAGGCGCCATCCAACGTGAGCGTGCGAGCCGACCGGGCCAGCACGGTCAGCGTGGCGATGGGGAATGTTCGTTGGCGCAGCACCCGCAGCATTTCCAGGCCGACGGCGCCGACCCCGACGACGGCGACGTGATACGCCGGTTTCTTGGACAGCATGGGTGGCGTTCCCCTCACCCTAGCCCTCTCCCCTCCGGGGAGAGGGAACGGGTGAGGGGAATTCCGATTGCCCGAGCGCCTCGACGACCAAATCACCGATCTGCGAGGTGGTGTAGCCCATCTTGCCGGCGGCCAGCGATTGCAGCTTCGTGCCGGTCACCTGCATGACCGCCTGCTCGATGCGGTGGCCCGCCTCCGCGTTGCCCAAGTGCTCCAGCAACATGCCGGCGGCGACGATCGCCGCCAGCGGGTTGATTTGCCCGGTGCCGGTGTATTTCGGCGCGGAGCCGCCGATCGGCTCGAACATCGAGACCCCCTCGGGGTTGAGGTTGGCCCCGGCGGCCACCCCCATCCCGCCCTGGATGACCGCGCCCAGGTCGGTGAGGATGTCGCCAAACATGTTGTCGGTGACCACCACGTCGAACCGG
>JACQRF010000188.1 GCA_016206635.1 Candidatus Omnitrophota bacterium | reverse complement strand
GGGCGGTGTAGTGGCCGGTCGGCAGCCAGATCGTCGGCGGCCGGCCCAGCGCCCGCCAGATGTCCAGGCTGTTGCGCCGCCCGATCACCCGGTCCGCCAGCGCGATGACGACCAGCGACCGCTTGGGGTCGATGGTTGGCGCCGCCTCGAGCGGTTCCGACCGAAGCCCCTCGGTCAGCTCGCGCTCCGCCGCCTCGGCGGTCAACCCGTAGCGCCGCAGATATTCATCCCGTTTCTTCGCGATTGACCGGTCGTGGGTCGTCATCGTCACGTGGGCGAGATGGCTGGCCGGCAGGCAAAAGACGTACCGCGTGATCCGTGGTTCCGCGGCGGCGACCAGCACGTTGAGCGACGCCCCCATGCTGATGCCGAGACTGCCCAGCCGTGTCGTGTCCACCGACGGCTGCGTCTCCAGCCAGTCCACCACCTGCCGCGCCTGCCGTACCGTCTCCCGGAAATGGTCTTCGAGCTGGCTCAGCGGCTTCTCCATCGAGAACTTTTCTTTCGGGCGGTAGACGATGATCCCGTGGAGGCCCTGGCGGGCGAAGCCCTGCGCGAAGTCGCGCACGCCCAGGTCATTGCCCCAGAGGATCGGGAAAATCAGGACAGCCGGCCGCCGGCCTGGTCCATGGGGCGCGTACCAATCGAGCTGGATCGGGTGCGCCATGTCGGGGGCGCTCAGCGTGACGCGCTGGGCGATCCAGCGACTGCTCGGTTCCGGGGTGAGCGGTTCGCGCTGTTCGGCCAGGGCGATGGCCGGTTGGGCATAATACTCGCGCAACGCCGCGGGGAGCTCGTGCGTTGGTCGAGGGGTGGCGCGCCACGGGATCGTCGCGCAGCCGGAACAGCAGACCACGCCGATCAACAGCGCAAGCCGCTTACTCCTCATGCGCATCCACGTAGATCGGATTACTCAACATCCACGGCCGGTTGTTCAACGAGACCTCGATCCGATACACCCCCGGCCGCTCGATCGGCCATTCCACGGTCGTGCCGACCGTAGAGCGCAGCGGCCGGCCGTCGTGGTAGAGCCGGATCGTGGCCCGGCGCGGGATCTGGATGACGGCCGACAGGCCCGGCGCCCATGGCACGCGATCCCCCATCACGGCCCAGCCGGCCTGATGGTGGATGGTGAAGAGGAACGGCCGAGGGTCTCCCGCGCCATCAAAGCCCACATAGACCCGGCCTCGCCGAAGCCCGTCGGCCAACGCGGCGGGGGTGAGCGCCGGCACCAGCACGTGCGTGGCCATCAGCCGGAACCCGCTTTGAAAACTGTCAATCAGCACCGGCGCGACGCCGGCGTGCGCATGCGTGTCGTGGCCGGCGGTCCCGGTCAGATGCCGTCCCCGCTGTAGCTGGGCATCCCACACCGCCAGGGCGACGGCCGGCCGGCGTCGGACGGTGTGCCAGAACGTCGCATTCGGCAGCAGCGCGGCTTTCAGCAACAGCCAGGGGATCCCGTCCGTCAGCAGCGCATCATTGAGGTCGAAGATCGCCAGCCCATCGACTGGCAGGTCCCACCGCGTCCACGGGGTTTTCCGGCTGGTGGGGTCCGAGACGATCGCCAGCCCCCCTTGCGCATGGATCGCCTCGACGATCTGTTCCACCGGCTGGTCGTTGGTGACCGGACGATCCATGAACAGGGCCAGCAGGTGGCCGCCCGTCGTGGACAGCTCGCTGCCGACGAGCACCAGCGGGCGCCCCTCGCGCCGTTCCTCCGCGTGGCCGGCCAGCGTGTTGTGGTCGGTGATGACGACGAAGTCGAGGCCGGCGGCGCCGGCCAGGCGGGCGATGGTCGCGATCGGCATCGTGCCGTCATGCGAGTGACGGCTGTGCAGCTCCATCGCGCCGCGCACGTCGTGGAGGCCCTGCAGCGCCGGGTGCGCGGAGACCGGCGCGGGCCACGCGGCGCCGCGCCCCGGGCCCGTCGGCGTCGGGATGAGGGCGGCGCACCCGGTCAGACACATCCCGCTCACGACAAGGGCCGCTTTCATCCACGGCCCTTGTGCTGGAGGAGGCCGGCGGCGCGGGCGGCCGTCTCCTGCACGAGAATCCCCATCTTCGGGTGCGACGGTTCCACATCCACCGGCCACCCCAGCCGCCGCAGCGCGTCGCTGGCGATCGGTCCGATCGAGCCGATGACCATGCGCGGGCGCGCCCGCGCCATCGCCTCGGCCACCTGCTCCTCCACGGCGATCCGGTGCAGGTGCTCCACCTGCGTGGCATTGGTGAACAGCGCCACCTCGACGCGGCCGTCGGCGATGGCCCGCGCGGCCCGTCGGAGCGGCCCGGGATCGTCGGGCAGCGCCCACCGGTACACCGGCACGACCAGGACCTCCGCCCCCCGGGCCCGCAGCGCCTCCAGCAGCTCGGGGTTCGAGGCCCCGTATTCCTGCACCGCCACCCGTTGCCCGCGCACCGGGGCCTGCGCATCCAGCGTGGCCAGCAGCTCATGCCAGGTGTTCGGCTCCGGCACCGCCAGGTACCGGGTGACCCCCAGCTCGGTCAGCGCCTTGATCGGCTTCGGGCCGCGCGCGACGACAGTGATGCGATGCAGCGCTTCGCGCAGGCGCTCCAGCGGGTGACGGGTGGCGATGGCGGCGGCCAGTGTCCGGGTGCCGACGCCGGTCAGGCAGATCAGCATGTCCACCTCGCCGGCCAACAGCCGATCAGCGAACGCCAGCGCCTCGTGGTGTTCTGCGAGCGGCACCTCCCGCAGGGCAGGGGCGATCAGCGGCGTCCCGCCGTGCCGCACGATCATCGCGCGCATCCCCTCCGCCAGCCGGCTCTCGAACGCCGCGACCGTCAGTCCCTGGAACCCCCCGTTGGTCATGGCGATATCATACTCCCAGGTGTACAATAGGGGCACACCGGTATTTCAACCAAGGAGTGATGCTCGATGGTACGGATTGGCGATGTGATTCCCGAGTTCGCACTGGATGTCTATCACCACGACGATGTCAAGAAGATCAAGCTGTCGGATTACCGCGGCCAGTGGCTGGTGCTGATTTTTTATCCCGCGGATTTCACGTTCATCTGCCCGACAGAGCTGGAAGAGGCGGCGCTGGCGTATGACCAGTTTAAGCAACTGGGCGCCGAGGTGATGAGCGTCAGCACCGACACCGTCTATGTGCACAAAGCGTGGCACGACCAGTCGCCCGCGATCAAGCAAATCAA
This sequence comes from Candidatus Omnitrophota bacterium, assembly GCA_016206635.1. Classification (GTDB taxonomy): domain Bacteria; phylum Omnitrophota; class Gorgyraeia; order 1-14-0-20-64-10; family JACQQZ01; genus JACQRF01. The sequence continues at coordinate 2,087 of JACQRF010000188.1, read as the reverse complement.
GTTCCCGATGGTGGCCGATCCGACCGGGCAGCTCTGCCGCGCGTTCGGCACCTATATCGAGGCGGCCGGCCTGTCGCTGCGCGGCAGCTTCATCATGGATCCGGACGGCGTGCTGAAGGTCTATGAGATGCACGACAACAGCGTGGGGCGCAGCACGGGCGAGCTCCTGCGCAAGCTGCAGGCGGCCCGATTTGTCCGCGAGAATAAAGGGGAGGTGTGCCCGGCCAGTTGGACGCCCGGCGCCAAGACGTTGAAGCCGGGGCTGGATCTCGTCGGCAAAATTTAATGGCCCGTTCCCGCGGGGTGGCGATCTACGGGACGTACGCGCTGGTGGTCGGCTGTGTCAATCTGGCGGGGAATCTCTGGTTGGCGGTCACGCTGGCCAAGATGGGGCCCTCCGCGCCGGTCGGCCCGGCCCGGGCCTGGCTCGCCGCCGTCGTCAGCATCGGGCTCGTGGCCGCCGGGGTGGGGGCGTTCCGCCTGAGGCCGTGGGGGCGGTCGCTCGCGATCGCCACAGCCGTCGCGACGATCGGACTCACCGCCCTCAACATCCCGCACCTCCCCTCGGCGGGGGGCGATGCCGTCCAGCGCGCCGCGTTTCTCGGCGGCTACATCCTCTTCCCGCTGGCCCTCAACGGCGGCCTCCTGTGGTTTTTCACCCGCCCGACAGTCGCCGCCCAGTTTCAGCCGCCCGGCCCCCGCTAGATGCAGCGGGTCGGCCACCGGGGGGATCCGCGCCACGCGCCGGAGAATACCCTGGCGTCGCTGGCGATGGCGTGGCGGCATGGCCGCCGGGCCGTCGAGTGCGATGTGCGGGCCACCCGCGACGGCGTGCCGATCCTGTTCCATGATGCGGTGCTGGACCGCATGACGCCGGCACGCGGCCCCGTGTCGGCCCGACCGTGGACCACCGTGCGGTCCTTGGGGGTCACCTCCGTGGCGGAGGTGCTGGCCGTGTTCCGGCGGCGGGCCATGACGATCTACTTCGATGTCAAAGTCACCGGTCTCGAGCGGGCGCTGCATCGGGCGATTGTCCGCGCCCGCATGGCCGACCGGTGCCGCATCGCCTCATCCCATCCGGCGGTCCTCACGCGGTTCGCCCGGCTGGCGCCGCGCCTGCCGTTGTACCGCGTCACCGGATACCACCGGCCGATCACGCCGCGGATCGTCCGCGGGGCCCGGCGGCTGGGTCTGCGCGGCGTCCTGGTCTTCACGCGGTGGGCGACGGCCTCCGCCGTGGCGCGGTGCCGGGCGGCGGGGTTGGAGCTGTACGTCTGGACCGTCCGTCGCGCCGCCGACGAGGCCCGGTTCCAGCGGCTGGGTGTGACCGGGATCATGACCGAGCGATGCCCTCACTAAATTTCCTCCAGGAAGCCAAGCAGTTCATCCGGTTCAATACCGTCACCACCCGCAGCAACGCGGAGTGCGCCCTGTACGCCGGCCGGCTCCTGCAGCAGCACGGGTTCCGCGTCCAGCATCAGGAATGCCGCGAGGAGGGCCACCTGTTTCTCAATACCTTGGGGATGCTCGGCCCCGACTCGGCGCCGCCGCTGCTCTTGGCCGCGCATCTGGATACGGTCGAGCCGGGCGATCCGGCGGCCTGGACCAAGACCGGCCGTGACCCGTGGAAGGCGACGGTCCGCGGCGACGCCTTGTACGGGCTCGGGTCGGCCGACGACAAGCTCGATTTCCTCTGCAAGCTGGCGGCCGCCAGCCGTTTCGATCCCGCCCGCTTGACGCGGCCGATCTGGCTCTTGGGGACGTTCGGGGAAGAGCGGGGGCTGGTGGGGGCCTCGCAGTTCTGCCGGGTGGCGTCGCAGCGGCCCGTCATGGCGTTGGTCGGTGAGCCGTCGGCGCTGCGGCTGGTGACGCGGCATAAAGGCTTGTTGGTCGGCGAGCTCACGCTCGTCCGGCACGGCATCTACCACACCGACACGGCGGAAACCGTCTACGACGTGGCGGTGAGCGGCCAGGCGGCCCACGCCAGCACCCCCGAGCTCGGCGACAACGCCGTGCTGCGCTGCCTGACATTCTTGCAGAGTGCGTGTGGACGGGAGGGGGTGAGGGCTGGCGCCGATCGGCGCCAG
>JACQRF010000186.1 GCA_016206635.1 Candidatus Omnitrophota bacterium | reverse complement strand
TCCCACGGCAGCCCCAGCTTCGGGAACTCGCTCTTCGGGAACACCCCTTGATAAGCGAGGTTGTGGATCGTCAGCAGCGTCATCGCCCGGCCGACGACCGGATCGTCGCGGTACGTCGTCGCCAGATAGACCGGCACCAGCGCCGCCTGCCAATCGTGCACGTGGATGACGTCCGGTGTGAACGACATCTCCTTGAGGAGCTCCAGCGACCGCCACGCGAAGAAACTGAACCGCTCGAGATTGTCGGCGTAATCGCCGTCCGTGCCGCCGTAGAGATGCTCCCGCCCGAAGTAGCCATCGTGCTCGATGAACGCGACGGCGACGCCACGGCCGAGGGAGGCCCGTCGCCGGGCGATCCCTTTGTACTTCGGCAAAATCAGCAGCACCTCGTGCCCCAGCCGCGCCAACGCCAGCGGGAGCGCGCCGACGACATCCGCCAGCCCCCCCGTCTTGGCGAACGGGACCCCCTCGCTGGCCACCATCGCAATCTTCATTTAATGGGCCGCCTCCAGCCAATTCCGGCCCGCGTTGACGTGCACCTCGACCGGCACCGACAACGAGCAGGCCGACAGCATCAAGTCCGTCACGATCGCCCGCACCGTCTCCAGCTCATCCGGCGGGACGTCGAACACCAGCTCGTCATGCACCTGCAGGACCATCACCGCGCGCAGCGCGCGGGCCTGCAGCGCCTCGTGGATCCGGAGCATCGCCCCCTTGATGAGATCCGCCGCCGATCCCTGGATCGGCGCGTTGATCGCCGTCCGCTCGGCGAACTGCCGCACTTGCAAGTTGTCCGACGCCAGCTGCGGGATATACCGCCGCCGCCGGCACAGCGTCGTGCAGTACCCCAGGCGCCGGGCATCGTCCAGCACCCGCTCGAAGTACACCTTGACCTGCGGGTAGCGCTGGAAGTACTGCGTGATGAACGCCTCGGCCTCCCCGACCTCGACGCCCAGCGCCTTCGACAACCCGAACGGGCTCATCCCGTAGACGATCCCGAAATTGATCGTCTTGGCCGCCGCCCGCTGCGCCTCGCTGACCGACTCCGGCGCGATGTGAAACACCTGCGAGGCGGTGACCCGGTGCACGTCCTGGCCCGCCCGAAACGCGGCGGCCAGCGCCTCGTCGCCGGAGAGGTGGGCCAGCACCCGCAGCTCGATCTGCGAGTAATCGGCCGCCAGCAGCCAGCCGTCGGGCCAGCGCGAGATGAACGCCCGGCGGATGCGCCGGCCGACGTCCGTGCGGATCGGGATATTCTGCACGTTCGGATCGCTCGAGGAGAGCCGCCCGGTCGCCGTCACGGTCTGGTTGAACGTCGCGTGCAACCGTCCCGTCGTTGGATCGAGCAGCGCCGGGAGCGCGTCCACGTACGTGGACTTGAGCTTCGCCAGCTCCCGGTAGCGCAAGATCGCCGCGGGCAGCGCGTGCTGCGCCGCCAGCCGCTGCAAGACATCCTCATCGGTGGACGCCCCGGTCTTCGTCCGCTTGAGGACCGGCAGTTTCAAGTCCTGGAACAGCAGCGCCGACAGCTGCTTCGGCGAGTTGATGTTGAACGGCCGGCCGGCGATCTCGTGAATCTCCGCCGTCAGGCGGTCCAACGTCTGCGTCAATTCGCCGGACAACTGCCGTAGGACCTCGACATCCAGCGCCACCCCGGCCCGCTCCATCGCCGCCAGCACGGCGATCAACGGATGCTCGATCTCCCGATAGAGCGCCGTCAGTTCCCGCGCCGCCAGCGCCTCCTGCAAGATCGGGACGAGCGCGCGCACCGCCCGCGCGTGCTGGATCGCCGGCTCGACGGTGCCTGGCGCCTCCGGCGGCAGCACCCGCTCCAGGGAATCGGCCGCCAGCGCCTCGATCGGGTACCGCCCTTTCGACGGGTCAACGAGATAGGCGGCCACCATCGTGTCGAACGTGTCGCCGGCCAGCGAGATCCCGGCCTTGGCCAACCCCACGCGCAGCGATTTCAGATCGTGGCCGAGCTTGACGACCGCGGGATCGGCCAACACCGTCGCCAGCGCGGCGGCGACCTCCGGCCCCGTGAAGTCGGCATACACGGCCTCCTCACCGCGCAGGCCGATGGCGCAGCCGGCCAACACGCCGCGCCCCTGCCAGACCGGCTGCACGGCGATCGTGCCTGCGGCCCGCAGCCGCGCCGCCAGCGCGCCGGCCGCGGCGGCATCCGCCACGCGCGTCCACGGCGCGGCCGTCTCCGCCGCCGGCGCCACCTCGCGCACGAGACGCTTGAATTCCCACTGGCGGAACAGCGTGTAGAGCCGCGCCTCATCCGGCGGCTGCCGGCGCAACGCCGCCAGGTCCAGCGTGATCGGCACGTCGGTCCGGATGGTCACCAGCGTGCGGTTCAGCGCAATCCGATCGTGATGGGCCTGCAATGCCTGGCGGCGCGACGCCGGCTCCACCGATGCCAGCCGCTGCAGCACGGCATCCAATGACCCATACTGCTTCACCAATTCGACGGCGCGGCCGGGTCCGATGCCGGGCACGCCTTTGACGTCATCGGTTTGGTCACCGCACAAGGCGAACACGTCCACCAACCGATCCGGTGGAACGCCCCATTGGGCCTCCACCTGCTCGGCATTCATGAGCATCCGGTCGTCCCCCTCGAGGCGGTACACGGTGACGCGCGGGCCGACCAACTGGAGCGCGTCTTTGTCGGCGGTCACCACATAGGTGTCCACCCCGCGCTCGACCGCTTGCCGCGCGAGCGTCCCCAGCACGTCATCGGCCTCGTACCCCTGGCAGTCATACACCGGCACGCGGTACGCCGCCAACAAATCCCGGATCAGCGGCAGCTGGCTCACCAATGGGTCGGGCATCGGCTTGCGGCGAACTTTGTACTCTTTGTATTGCGCGTGACGGAACGTCGGCCCCTTGAGATCGAACGCGACGCCCAAATACTCCGGCTGTTCCAACTCCAGCAGGCGGCGCAGCATCAGCAGGAACCCGTACACCGCATTCGTCGGGAGCCCCTGCGAGGTGCTGAGACTGCGGATCGCATAGAACGCCCGGTACGTATAGGACGTCCCGTCAATGAGAAACAGCCGGCCGGCTCGCCCAACAGGGGGCATGCGTCACAACAACGTGTGGGGAATCTCGGTTAACTCTAACGTGCGGCGCTGCTGCGAGCCAGCGCCGTCTGCGTATCGCGCAGGTACTGCTGGCTCTCGCGGTGATTCGGATCAACGTCCAGCGCGCGGCGGAATTGCTCCGCGGCCTGCTCGTACTGCTGCTGGCGGTACAAGACCACGCCGCGCTGATAGAGCTCGCGGACCATGAGGTCGCGCGCCCGCTGCCGTTCGCGCGCCAATTGCATTTCGAGCGCCTTCGCCTGGGCCGGCGTCGTGATCGGCGACACCACGGATGACGGAAGCCGCTCGGTCGACGACACGCCCGCCGGCGCGGGCTGAGGAGGCGCCGGGGGGGCGGATGGCGCAGCCACCGGTCGAACCGCGACCGGCGCCGGCGCCGGAGTCGGCGTGACCGCCGCGGCGTTCACCGCGCGGGTTGCCTCCTCAGCGCGCCGGCGCAGCAAGACCGCCTGCTCCGTCAGGCGGGCCGCCTGTCGCGGCGGCTGAGTCTTCGCCCGCCGCAAGAGCAGATCGGATTTCGCGGCCCACTGCGCCGATTGCTTCGCCAAACGCTGGATCTCCCGCTCGCGGCGCTGTAACGCCTGACGTTGTTGGGCCGCCGTCTGCTGCTGCGCCAATGCCCGTTGGCGGGTCACCTCGCGCGCCTGGCGCTCCGCGACAAGCTGCTGACGTTCCGCCTCCCGCTGTTGGCGGTTCACGGCCTGCTGCTGACGCACGGCCTCGAGCGGCCGGCGTTTCGCCCCTACCGCCCGACGGACTTCGGCGGCGGCCCGGCGACGGCTAAGCTCCATCTGCACAATGCGCTGCTGTGCTTGACGAGACGGTCGAGGGGCCGAGACCACCGGCGCGACCGGTTTGGCGGGCGCGATGGCGGCTGATGTTTTCGGCATCGCCACCGGCGCCGCCTTCGGCGCGACAACCGGTTTCGGGACCGGCGGAACCATCGCCGGCTTCAGGGCCGGCGGCGGGACGACCTTCGCGGCCTGGGCCGCCGCAGGGGGTTCCGGCGCTGCCGGCCGCTTGACCGGCGCGGGGGGCGTGATCCCATGCTGGATCAGCCGCGCCCGAGCCTCCTGCACCCACGGGGCGTCGCCCGGGCCAAGCTCCGCGCGCCGCTGCCAGTGCGGGGCCGCTTCCGAGATCCGCCCCTGCTGTTCATAGAGGAGCGCGAGGTTCATATGGGCGGGGCCCTCTCGTGGATTCAACTGCAGCGCCCGGAGATATTCCGTCTCGGCATTCGCCACCCACCCCTTGGCTTCGTACATCACGCCGAGATCATTGTGCGCGGCCGCCGACCCGGGATTGCTCAAGATCGCCTTGGCATAGGCATCAATCGCATCATCCACGCGCCCAGCCGTCTGGAGCTGCTGCCCCTGCCACCGATAGTCCGCGGATTCCTGCTCGAGCAGCGAGCCGGCCTGGGCCGCCACCGTCCAGAAGATCGTGAGAACACATGCGAGCAATTGAATCAGCATGGGGGTTGGTCGAACGTCAATGTGGCGGGTCCGTGATGGACATCCCATCAGTTGTAGGCCCAGCGTATCGAATGCGCCTGACGGTGTCAAGCAAATACACACGGCCACGCCGCGCCCGCTACCGCGGCGCGACGAAGAGGGCCACGAGGATGGTCAGCACGAGGAGGGCGGAGACGAGGTACCCGTCGTACGTGTAGACGAATTCCAGGCACCGGTCCCGCCACGTGGACGGCGCGGGCACCGGCTGCGAGGAGACGGTCGTCACCTCGCCCTTGCCCCGCGACACCGGCCCGACGGCGCGGGCCGACGAATCCTGCACCGTGGCGACAGGCATGCTGGGCAGTGCCGGAGGGGTCAGGGATAGATCGAAGCCCGACCCCACCCGCACGGCCCACCCTGCC
>JACQRF010000020.1 GCA_016206635.1 Candidatus Omnitrophota bacterium | reverse complement strand
TGGTCGGCGGCAGGACCCGTCGGGGCCCTCGGGCGGCGGGCTCCGCTACAGCGGCTCCGCCGCCCCCACTCGCCACCCCGCCGACGCGTTGGGTGAGAATCAAGAGCGAGAGTCACGGTGACAGCTTCGCCTTGTAGCGTTGCTGGCCTTCCGGTACATACCAGTCGATGAAGTTGTAACCGATGCCGATCGGCGAGGCCTCGATGCCACGAACGCGGCGATGCACGATCGGCAGCGCGTCCGGGACAAAGAGAAAGGTGTACGGCTGGTCTTCGGCGAGGATCCGGTGGATCTCGTGGTAGATGACCCGGCGCCTTCCCTCGTTGAAGGTCCGCCGGCCCTCGAGGAGCAGCCGGTCGATCTCCGGGCTGGCGTAGCCGACGAAGTTGAACTCCCCTTCGCCCGTCTTGGACGAATGGAAGATGTCGTAGAGATCCGGATCGCGGGAGAGCGACCAGCCTAACAGCACCGCCTCGAAGCGCCGCTTGTCGATGAACTCGCTCACAAACGTCGACCATTCGATCACGCGGATCTGCATCCGGATGCCCACCTCGGAGAGCCGCCGCTGGATGATTTCGGCGGTATGCTGCCGGGTCTCGTTGCCCTGGTTCGTCAACACGGTGAATGCGAAGGCGCGGCCATGCCTGTCCAGCACGCCGTCGCCGTTGGTGTCGCGCCAGCCCGCCTCCGCCAACAGCCGCCGGGCGGCCGCCGGGTCATACGGCACCGCCGGCACCTCGGGGTTGTAGGCCCACGATTCCTGCGGATACGGACCGGTCGCCACCTTCCCCAATCCCAACAGCACGCCGCGCACGATCTCCGTTTTGTCGATCGCGGCGTTGATGGCCTGGCGGACGCGCCGGTCGCTGAACTTGGAATCGCTCAAATTGTAGCCGAGGTAGGTGAAACCGAAACTGGGGTAGCGGAACTTCTGGAAATGCGCATGGAACGCGGGCGTGCCGGTTTGGCGCGCATACTGCAGCGGGGTCAGGCCTGTCTCGTCGAGCTGCTGCGTCGAGAGTTCCAGAAACATCGTGGCCTGGTCGGGAATGACGCGGTAGTAGTAGCGATCGAGGTAGGGCCGGTGCTCAAAGTAGTCGGGATTGGCCACCAGGACAATCCGCTCCCCCGTCTTCCACGAGTGAAACCGATAGGGTCCGGTGCCGACGGGGCGCCGGGCGAGCGGGCTCGTCTGAAGATCGTGACCGCGCAGGAGGTGCGCCGGCATGATGCCCATGCCCCAGCTGATGAGCCCGGGCGCGAATGGCTCCTTGTAGGTCACCTTCACCGTGTAGTCATCGAGGAGTTGCAGCGAGGCCACCCGCTCGAAATCGCCGCTGTAGGGCGTGCGCACGTTGGGATCGATGAGCCGCTCATAGGTGAATTGGACATCCTTCGCCGTGAAGGGTGCTCCGTCATGCCACCGCACTCCTTGGCGCAAATGGAAAATAATCGTCAGGCCTTCGTCGAGAATCTCCCAGGACTCGGCGAGATCGCCCACCACCTGCAGCTGTTTGTCGTACTTGACCAGGCCGTTGTAGACGAGGCCGCAGATTTCACCGGAGGAGGCATCGGAGGCGAGAATCGGCAGGAGGGTGTGGGCGTCACCGATCGAGCCGGTGACCAGCGTGTCGCCGGGCACGGCTCGATCGGCTGCATCGGCGGGCTCCGCTGCGGCGCAGAGGCCGGCCGTCACCGCCAGGACGGCGAGGAGGAGGCGGCGCGGGCGGTCAGGGCTTGGCGGCAGGCTGGGCCGGCTCGGTCGCCGGCGTCGTCGGAGCCGCCGGAGCCGGAGCAGATGGTGTGGCACTGGGCGCTCGGGGCAGTTTCACGCGTTCGATGAGGGACCGGCCGCGACGAAACGACAGCACGGTGAGCGTCAGGCAGGTGGAGATGAAGATGAGGGCGCAGATGGCGGTGAGCCGGGTCAGGACATTCGCGGCTCGCGCGCCGAACATCGTCTGGGTGATGCCACCGCCGAAGGTTTCCGTCAGCCCTCCGCGTCCCGCCTGGAGCAGGATGACGCCGATCAGAAAAATGGAGACCAGGACGTGCAGGATCAGCACTGCGGTATACATGGGTATGTTTCCTTAGCGGTTCATGGCTGCCGCGGCACGGGACGTCCCGGCACGCTCCGCGGCCAGGATAATCGCCACAAAGGGCGCCACCTCGAGGCTGGCGCCCCCGACGAGGGCGCCATCGACGTCAGGTTGACTGAGCAGCTCGGCGGCGTTGTCCGGTTTCACGCTGCCGCCGTATTGAATGCGCATCGCCTCTGCCGCCTGGCCGAACTGCTTGATGAGAAAGCCGCGGATGAAGGCCTGGGCTTCCTGGGCCTGCTGCGGGGTGGCGTTGCGACCGGTGCCAATCGCCCAGACCGGCTCGTAGGCCAAGACCCAACCGGCGGCCTGTTCGGCGGTGAATCCTTTCAACCCCTCCTTCAGCTGCCAGTCCAACACAGCCAGCGTGCGGTTGGCATCCCGCTCCGCCAGCGTCTCACCCACGCAGACGATGGGTGTCAGGCCATGCCGCAGCGCCGCGGCCAGTTTGCGGTTGACCGCCTTGTCCGTCTCGCCGAACAACTGGCGGCGCTCCGAGTGACCGATGATGACGTACCGGCAACCGGCCTCCTTGAGCATCGCCCCTGAGACCTCTCCGGTGAAGGCGCCGCTGTCCTCCCACGCCACATCCTGCGCGCCCACGCCGACGGATGAGCCGCGCAGCGCCTCGACAGCGGCTGCGAGCGAGGTGTGGGCCGGAAAGACAGCAATCTCTGTGTGCGCAGCCGGCGGCAGCGCCCGCCGCAGGCTCGCAGCAAACTCCGCCGTCTCGCGGGCCGTCTTGTTCAACTTCCAGTTGCCGGCGATGAACATTTTACGCATGCTTATTTCAGCGCCTTGGCGGTTGAATCCTGCAATGCTTTGATACCGGGCAACTCTTTGCCCTCCAGAAATTCTAATGACGCCCCCCCACCGGTCGAGATGTGGGTCATCTTGGCGTCAAGGCCGAAGGCCGCGACCGCGGATGCCGTGTCTCCCCCGCCGATGATGGTGGTGGCTCCCCCGTTCGCCAAGGTTTCCGCGATCGCCCGGCTGCCCTGGGCGAACGGGGCCATTTCAAAGATGCCGAGCGGGCCGTTCCAGATGACCGTTTTGGCCCCCTGCAGCTTTGTTTGGAACTGGCCGATGGTCTTGGGACCGATGTCGACGCCCAACCACCCAGCAGGAATCTCCACGCCCTGGGTGGTCTGCGTGGCGGCATCCGCCGCGATCCGCTGAACGATGAGATGATCGGACGGAAGGAGGATCGCCACGCGTCTGGCTTGGGCCGCAGCGAGCATATCGTTGGCGACCGTCACCTTATCGGCCTCCAACTTGGAATTCCCGATCGCATGGCCCTGCGCCTTCAGGAAGGTGTAGGCCATGCCCCCGCCGATGAGGATCGCGTCGACCTGGTCGAGCAGGTGTTTGACGACGCCGATCTTGTCGGAGACCTTGGCTCCGCCGAGAATGGCCACGAAGGGACGCTGGGGATGAGCCACCGTGTCCTTGAGGTATTGAATCTCTTTCTCGAGGAGCAAGCCCGCCACTGCGGGAAGATGGTGCGCCACCCCCTCGGTCGAGGCGTGCGCCCGG
>JACQRF010000185.1 GCA_016206635.1 Candidatus Omnitrophota bacterium | reverse complement strand
GGCGGCGTCCGCGAACGCCTTCACCCGCCCGTGATAGAGATAGCCGCCGCGGTCAAACGCGACCTTCGTGATGCCCCGGGCCGTGGCGGCCTTGGCCACCAGCTCGCCGAGGACGGCGGCGCCGGCGACGTTGCCGCCGTCGGCCGCGCCGCCGCCGGGCGCGGCCGACCGGAACGCGGGGGCCGTCGTGCCCATTGTCAACAACGTCCTGCCCGCCGCATCATCCACCAGCTGGGCGTAGAAGTGCAAATGGCTGCGGTGCACGACCAGCCGCGGCCGCGCAGCCGTGCCGCTCAACCGCTTGCGGATCCGGAAATGCCGGCGGACGCGCCCCGCTTCCTGCGGCGACTTGATCGAGGCCAGCAAGGTCATCGGGTCACGCCTTGGTCGCCACGGCCTTGCCGGCCTTGCGGCGGACGAGTTCCCCGACGTAGCGGATCCCGGTGCCTTTGTACGGCTCCGCTTCGTAGAAATGGCGAATGGTGGCGGCGACCTGGCCGACCAACGCCTTGTCCATCCCGCGCACGATAACCTGCGTCGGCTTGGGCGTCTCGACCACGACCCCCGCCGGGATCCGGTACGTCACCGGATGGCTGAACCCCAGCGACAAGGTCAACGTCTGCTGATCCACCTGCGCCTTCAAACCGACCCCTTGAATCTCCAGGGCTTTCGAGAACCCGGTGGTGACGCCCAGCACCATGTTCTGGATGAGCGTGCGGGTCAAGCCATGGAGGGCCCGCGTCGGCTGGCGCTCATTCATCCGCTTGACGGTCACGACCTTCGCCGCCACGTCCACGGCGACGCCGTCGGGGATCCGCTGGGAGAGCGCCCCCTTCGGTCCCTCGACCCGGACGACCGCGCCGTCGAGCCGGACCGCCACCGTGTCGGGAATCGCAATGGGTTGTTTGCCGACGCGCGACATGACCTCACCACACCCGACAGAGGAGCTCGCCGCCGATCCCCTGCGCCCGCGCCTCGGCATCGGTCACGAGGCCGCGGGACGTCGAGAGGATCGAGAGACCCAGCCCGCGATAGACCGCCGGGATCTGCTGCACCCCGACGTACTTCCGGAGCCCCGGCTTCGACACCCGGGTGATCTGGCTCATCACCGGCTTTCGCTCTTTCGTGTATTTGAGGTAGACCCGCAGGGTCGCCCGCGGGGTGGTGGCGATCACGCGGAAGTTCTGGATGAACCCTTCGCGCTTGAGCAGCTCGACGACCGCGCGGGTCAACCGGCTGTCGCGCAGGTCGGTCTTCTCCAGCCGCGCCCGGCTGGCGTTCCGAATGCGGGTCAGCCCGTCCGCGAGGGGATCGGTTTGGCTCATGGGGTCACCAGCTCGCTTTCGTCACGCCGGGGATCTCCCCGCGGGAGGCCAGCTCCCGGAAGCAGATCCGGCACAGTTGAAACCGCCGATAGTAGGCGTTGGTGCGCCCGCACAGGCGGCAGCGGTGATACCGGCGGACCCGGAACTTCGGCGTCCGCTTCCATTTCTCAATGAGCGAGGTCTTGGCCACGCCGTCTCTCCCTACGACGCCTTCGCAAACGGCATCCCGAGCGCCGCCAGCAGCGCCCGGGCTTCGTCCGTCGTGCGGGCCGTCGTGCAGATCGTGACGTCCATCCCCTGCACCCGCTGCATCTTGTCCGCATCCACTTCGGGGAAAATCACTTGCTCCGCGAGGCCGAACGTGTAGTTGCCGCCGCGATCGAAGGCGGTCGTCGACACCCCCCGGAAATCGCGGATGCGCGGCATGGCGACGTTCAGCAGGCGGTCCAGGAACTCGTACATCCGGGCGCCCCGGAGCGTCACTTTGCACCCGATCGGCTGATGCTGCTTGATCTTGAAATTCGAGATCGCCTTCTTCGACCGGGTGATGAGGGGGCGCTGGCCGGTGATCTGGGCCAACTCGGCGGCGGCCAGGTCCAGGAACTTCGGGTCCTGGGTCGCGGCCCCGACGCCCATGTTCACCACGACTTTGGTCACGCGGGGCACTTGGTACGGATTGTCGCGGCCGAACGTCTTCATCAGCGCCGGCACCATCTCCCGCCGGTACCGCTCCAGCAGGCGCGGCGGGGCCGAAGGCCGAGGGGGTCCCCCTGGCCGATCGGCCAGGGGGACCCCCTCGGCCTT
>JACQRF010000184.1 GCA_016206635.1 Candidatus Omnitrophota bacterium | reverse complement strand
GTCCAGCCGTTCAAGCGGTTGAGCCAGCTCCATGCGGTGAACCAGCAGGCGGCGGGGGCGGCGCAGCGAGTGCTGGAGATCCTGGAGACGCAGCCCACGGTGCGCGAGACGCCGGCGGCCGCGCTGCTGCCACGGCTGAGCCGCGGGATCACGTTCGACCATGTCAGTTTCCGGTATCCGGCGTCGCCGGCGCCGGTCCTGGGCGACGTGACGCTCGCGATCGCCCGCGGCGAATTGGTGGCGGTCGTGGGCCCCAGCGGGGCGGGGAAGACGACGCTCGTCAACCTGCTACCGCGATTCTACGACCCGACCGGCGGCCGGGTCTTGATTGATGGGGTGGATCTGCGACAGGTGACTCTGGCGTCGCTGCGGGCGCAGATCGGGATCGTGACCCAGGAGACCTTTCTCTTCCATGAGTCGGTGCGGGCGAATATCGCCTTCGGCGCCCCCGGGGCCGACGAGGCGGGCATCCTCGCCGCGGCGAGGGCCGCGAACGCGCATGAATTCATCAGCCGGTTGCCGCAGGGGTATGACACGGTGATCGGCGAACGAGGGGTCAAGCTCTCCGGCGGGGAACGGCAGCGGCTGGCGATCGCGCGGGCGATCTTGCGCAACCCGCCGATCTTGATTTTGGACGAGGCGACGTCTCAGTTGGACACCGCCTCGGAGCGTCTGGTGCAGGAGGCGCTGGAGCGCCTGACGGAGGGCCGGACGGCGGTCGTGATCGCCCATCGGCTGTCCACGGTCCGCCGGGCCCACCGGATCGTCGTGCTGGAGGGGGGCCGGATCGTCGAGCAGGGCCGCCACGACGAGCTGATCCAGCGCGGGGGTTTGTACCAGCGGCTCTGCGCGCTCCAGTTCGCCGACGTGCCTTCTACGACCATCTAGGAACGCATCTATTTTTGCACTGTACCCCAATCATCAGATATACTTACGGTAGAGAACCCTCGAAAAAGGCACACCTGTCGAGAGGCAGGGTCGCAAAGCTACGGGTGGAGTACCGCCATCGCCGGGCTGCCGAGGACAAGGACGTACTGTGCCACGGCAGCACGGTATTTTTGTTGCCGGCTTCCTTGGGACTTTCGGAAAGACTGCAAGATAAGCGGGGAGCGAATGTGACATCTGTAAGTCTAAGCCCCTTGCAATTTCGGAGGGCAATCCTGTTCCGGGGCTTCGCAGCCTTCGTCGCCGTGGCGTTTGTGACGACCGAGCTAGCGTGGGCGGCACCGGATACCCTGCGGCAGGTGGCTGTCGAAGAGCAGCGAAGTCATGGAGGGCTTGAGGAGGCCCTCGCGTTCCGAGCGACGCCTTCTCCCCATCCGAGCTCGGATCTCCCGCACACGCTATGGAATGCTCGTGATGCTCGGGGATCTCGGGTTAACCAGGCGGGGCTCGAAGAACCAACCGTCCCATTACCGGACTTGATTGCCTCCGTGGTGGCCGGCTCAGACCGACAACGGGCGGACCTCATGGAGGCGATTACTCGCCGGGAACCCCTGCAGCCCCAGTTGGACGTCGCGCCGGGCCAGCGCGGCTATTGGCGGCAATTGATCAACGATCTCAAAACGTCACAAACTCACGATCGCTATCAAGCGTTCGTCGAGCTGGTCACCAATGCGATTGATGCGGTCCATGGAGCATATCCGAACGATATCCACGTGCAGATCGGGCCCACCGGCGCTGAGATCGTGGATCACGGTAAGGGGATGGGGCTTCGGGACATCTTGGTGTATCTCCTGATTCCCACGGTGAGCGGTAAGGAGGGCGAAGAGACCATCGGCCGATTCGGGATGGGGTTCTACGCGGTTTTGCAACTCCTGCGCCGGCCGGACGATCGGATTGTCGTGACCACTTCGAACGGCCTCGAGAAACACCGCCTGACCTTCGCGATCGCTGACGGGTCGTTCCGCGTCTCCATTGACCCCCAGCCCGCGCAACCGGGGGACACCGGGACAACCATCGCCCTCCACGCCGCGATTGACGAAGACGGGGCTTTTCGCATTCTGCGGGATCGGCTTCGGTTTGAGCCGGCAGTGCGCCTCATGGTCAACGGAGAGCTGCTCAACGATCTCTCCGGGTTTACCCGCGTGGCCGGCCACGGCGCCACCCTGTATTTCAGCGAAGCCCCCTCCAGCCCGTTGGGAGAGGCGCAGACGGTGTTGACGATCAACGGGGTCGTCATCCCCGAAGAGCGCGTGATGGTCGAAGGCCGGAATGACCCGGGGACCCTCGTGGTCAGCTTCCCGGTGACGACCTCGATGGCGGTGTCCCGCACCACCGTGGAAGTGGACGCCCAAACCATCCGTGCGGCGAAAGCCGCCATTGACGCGGCGGCCCGCCATGACGACCGGGTCCGCCTCCTGAACGCCTTGGCTCCGCTCATCGTCCGTCTCCAAACGAAGAATCCCTCCTCGCATGTGGAGGATAACCTGCTCTCGTACCTGGTCCATCAATTTCAGGCGTGGGCGATGGACCCCGGCCACCGCTATCTTCCAGACTTCGTGGAGCTGGAAACCGTCGCGGCACCTGAGACGGTGCTCGTCCACCCCCTCATCTATGAGCGGTTGCCGCCGCAGCCATGGCCGTTTGAGCGGTACCTCGAGTTCCAACCGACCGACCCCGGTGTCGCCGTGTTCGTGGCCGACTTCCAAGATCCCCAGCGGGTGATGGTGCGGATCGGGCCGGCGGTCCTCCTCAACCGATCCTACATGCCTCGGACCCCCAGAGCCAAGGGGGCGCTCCAGCAGTACCTCGCGTCGGAAGGTATCCCAGGGGAGTTCCTGTTCCAGTCGTCCTGGCAGGACCGCGTGGCTGGCCTTGGCCGTGCCCTGACGCACACTCGCTGGGCCTTCGGGCTTCCCGTGTTCACGGAAGGGCCTGTGCGTCAGGCGCCGGGTGCCCCGCGGCCGGAGGCGCTTCGCGGCCTCGGGCCGCGCTGGATCCGCCGGGCCATCACGGTGTTCACCACCGTCACCCAAGACTTGTGGGGCATTCGCCCCCGGGGCCCTCACGATGTCCTGCGCAGTCTGGTGAGTCTGGCGTCGTACGTTGAAGCCCGGTTGATCATGACACCACTCGCCGTGGTCTTCAATGCGTGGGTCACTGGTCACTGGCGTCTTCAGGGTTGGCTCGGTCGAAGGATCCAGGATCTCACCATCGGGTCTCCTGTGGTGGACGAGGCGGCGGCGCGCCGCGGCCCCTTGCTAAATTTTGCCAGTTCTACCATCGGTACTGTAGGGACTGTCCTCCTCGGGCTTGCTCTCGCCGAGACCCTCGTCACCACGTGGTTCGGCGCCGCGGTCGCGTGGTTCTTCATGCCTTGTCTTGCCGGCCTCATGGTGGGGGGTGTCGTGGCGTGGGGGTGCAGGAGGTGGATATCACGCCTCTATCGGGAGCCGACTGAACGCGATGAGGCCCATTGGATCGGCCGCCTCGCCGACTGGACTGCTGACGGCGGGAGGTTGCGGGCCATCGTCGGTTTCTCGGCCGTCGGCGCTATTGAGTTCGTCAGGAATATCGTCATCGCGGGGATTTGGGGCGTCCGCATCCTCCTGGGGATTCCCTACGTCGTCAGCGTCCTGCCGGTCGTGGTGTTGAATCACGGCCATTACTGGTATCAGTTCGGGATGCATTGGGCGCTGAATCGGGCGGATCCCGATCGAGCGACCGTTGACACGGTCCTCGAACCGGTCTTTGAGAACAATCCAGCCACGAACCGGTGGACCCGTGAATTCTTGAAGAGTTTCTTGAGGCGGATGATGTGGACGGAGCGTGGCCGGGCCATCCTGTTGGACATCCCGCGTCGGCCGCGGCTCCACACGCTCTTTCGAGCTGTGGCCGCGGCCAATCCGGTCCACTCAGTGCCCGACATGATGCTGACCGGGGGAATGGTTGCCCCATGGGACGTCGCCCTGCGGGATTTGCCGGCGGACCTGTTGGATCGTTGCCTCGCGCTGGATCCCCAGCGATTCGCGACGTTCTTGCGAGTCACGGCGCACTGTGCAAAGGTATGGCCCCAGCTCTTCGGACAGAGTGGTGAACCGTTCGTCCGCTACTACGAGATGTGGCGCGGGCTGCTCACGCAGGAAGCGTCTCGCTTCTCGGCCATCACCAATGGGTTCCTGGCGCTCCCCAAAGGGGAGCCGGGACCGGCGGCGCCCTACGTCCAGTATCTGAAGGCGGCCCTGGTGGCTGACGCCGCGGCTGACGCCGCGGACACGATGCCCCCCCTGACGATGCCGCCGCCCACCACGCAGTTCCACTTGAAGACGCTGGTGGCGTCCTATGTCCAGGGGGCTGGCCCGGCGGTCGAGCCGGCGCCGCTGACGGTGAATCACCTGAAGGCGCTGCCCGCCCAACCCCCCTCGGCGCTGTCAGAGAAAGTGGCCGAACGGCTGATCGCCAACAGCGCGAATTTTCAGAGCACGGAGATGTTCATCTATCTCCGGGAGTTGTTGCAGAACGCGATTGATGAGATCAATCTCACCCATGCCGTGCCGGCGGACCGCGCCATTGAGCTGCACACGATGGTGTCTGACCATCGTCTGACGATCCGCTTCAGCGATCGCATGGGCATGGACCTCACCCGCGTGATCCAATCGTTGTTGATCCCCAACGTGTCCACCAAGCGGGATGTGGCGGGCGCCATCGGACGATTCGGGCACGGTTTCTTCACGGTCTTCCGGCATGCCGACGAGGTGCTATTGAAGACCTCACGGGGGGGTGGAGCCGTTGTCTACGTCCGGCTCGTCCCGATCCGCGTTGAGGGCCGTGTCGTGGACGTCCAGGTTTCCCTCGCGGTCCAGCCCGAATACTTCAAAGGGACCACCGTCCAGGTGGGGCAGGCGACCGACACCCCCGTGTTGTTGGAGAGTTTCGCCAAAAACCAGTGCCGGACCTACGGCCGGACGGTGAGCGACCGGGTCGCCCAGGTTCGTTGGAACGGCACGCGCCTGAACGAGGTCGGCGCACCGCTGGCGCAGGTCCCGGTGAACGGACAGTTTGGTGACGGGACCCTCACCGTGTACCACCTCAAGCCTGAGGAGAATCTCGTGACCCAGAACGGCTTGTTGGTGAAACCGCTCGATGACGACTTCGCGGCGTGGCTTCCGCGCGCCTCGAAGGACCTCCTGCTCAAAGCGGGCATCGTGGTGGACCTCCCTGGGGGCGCCGTCTTGCTGAGGGATCGCAGCGATGTCGCGGATGCCGACCGGCAACTGGCCCAACTCTCGAACCCACTGACCCGGGTATCGCTGCACGCGGTGACCCAGCTCCTCATCCGCGGGATCGCCGATCTTCGCCTCTTCCCGTACGACCTGTATTATGAAGTGAGCCAACGGGTGGACCAAGTGCCGGACTTCATTGCGCAGGATGTCCGGCGGCTCCTCCGCGAAGAATCCATTGACTGGGCTCCGTACGAATCGCGAACGGCCTTCGCGATGCTCCTGGCCTCCATCCCCTGTATTCCTGTCAAAGGGCAGGAGGGTCATCGCTCGCTCTTGTGGACGCTCCGCGCGTTGCATGATGGCCGCATCACGAGCCGGCAAGTTCCGCGCGAACTGCGCCGGTACATCGCACCCCAAGTGGTTATAGAAAATGCCCGCCAGTTCTCAGCCATCCTGGGGACTGTTTCGGGGCCGTTCCGGGATGCGGTCGTCTATTCGGCGGCTCTGGGCGCGGTCGCCTATGCCGCGTGGCATCTGGGGTGGCCCGTCATCATCGCGGCAGGAGGCCTCTGGCTGACCTATCTCTTGGCGCGGCGACCGCTCAAGGCCTGGCTCTCCACGATGTGGAAGGGTCTTCAGCAACCGTCCAGCTTGTGGCGCTGGCTCGAGATCCGCTGGCGCGGCGTCATAGGAGACCAGGTGCTTCCAGACCAGCCGGTCCAGGGTTTCGGGGCCCTCTGGGCGTTTGCCAAGGTGAGCCGAGCCGTGGCCGCGCTCACCTATGACGCGCTGTTCGGAACGCCTCGGGACCCCGGCCGCCATACCTTTTATCATGAGCGAGATCGCTCGGCGGCGCATGCCTATCAGGGAAAGCCGGGAATTGGGTGGAACGTGGCGTACCTCGGGAAGCGGCTGGTCGAGTTCTCGCGTTTGTTGCAGGGCCGGTTGGGGGAGGAAGCTCTCTACCGGTGGGCGAAGTGGTTCCATGGTATCCATGCCCATGAGACGGGGCATACGCTGGAACAGGTTGGGTGGACACACGCGGTGGAGCTTGCGGAGCGACAAAAGGTCGTCTTGCAGGCCCAGGTCAAACAGCACATTGAGATTGACCAAGCGATGACGGCCGCCGCCGGTTCGAACGACACCGGGATCGGCAGTAAACGGCGCATCGTCCAATTGCTGAAGGCGCAGGAGCCGCAGACAGGGTTGGAGGAGGGGGAGATCACGCGGTTCGTAGCAGCTTGGAGAACCCCGGCCGGTGCGGCGCCCGTGGTGATTGCCGTGGGGCCCTCGATCGTGAGGCAGCTTTCGGCCCGAGAAGCCGCCAAGCTGCGGGCGTTGATTCGTCTCACCAACCGGGATCGTTCCAACCGGGTTGTGGAGGTGGCGGAGAACCAGCGCGAGCGGCACGACGTCCTGATCCGGCTCAGCTTCCTCAACGATGCACATCCCCTGGCGATTCGCGGCTATGCGGTTGGGTCTGATGAAGGGCTTTCGGCATTCTCCGGTGAGGCCTTGGTGTTGCACATGGCCGTCGAGCCCGTTGAGGCGCAGGCCGCCGATTTCTTCGCGCTTCTCCAGCGAGTGGACGCTGAGTTGCGCGGCGTGTCCGCCGCGCCGGTCGGTCTCGAAGAGCTTCAACAACTCGATGCGATCCTCGAGACCCTCGCGTAATCCGTCCCGCCTTTGCGAGCTGCAGTTCACGGCGGCGTCCGCGTAACACGGGGATCATGGCCGGTGGTTGATTTCCCTGTCGGCCTCGTGCTAGGATGACGCCCATGCCCACCGTGGCGCAAAAAATCCAGTGGCTCGTGGAGGACCTCCGCGCGTATCAGCCGGAGCGGGTGATCCTTTTCGGCTCCGCCGCCCGCGGCGATGCCGATGCGGACAGCGACCTCGATGTCGTGATCATCAAGCGGACGATCGCCTCCTTTGTCCAGCGCGGCGTGGACGCGGTGCGTCACGTGCGGCCGGCGCTGGCGCCGGTGGATCTGCTGGTCTACACGCCGGAAGAATTTCAGCGGATGATCGAGGATGAAAACCCGTTTATCGAACGGGTCCTGGCGGAAGGCAGGGTCCTCTATGAAACGGCCGCGTGAAACGGCGGCCCGCTGGTTCCGCCAGGCCGAGCACGATCTGCAGATGGCGGTCCGCTTGAAGGATGAATCACCGGCCGACGCGTGCTACTTCGCTGAGCAAGCCAGCCAAAAGGTCCTCAAAGCGTTCCTGTTCTTGAACGGGCGCCGGCACCAACCGGAGCACTCCGTGGCGGTGCTCGCCAAGCGGTGCGGCGAGTACGATCCGGCCTTCAGCGCGTTGGCCGAGTCGGGCCAGCTCATGGACCAGTTCTACATTGCCACGCGCTATCCGGATGCCATTGCCGATCCCGCCGTCCCGTTCGAGAGCTACTCGGCGGAGCAGGCGGCCGGGGCGGTCCGGTTGGCGACCGACATCCTCGATCTCGTCCGCGCCAAGCTGTAACACGCCCCCCTCTGCGTCGCTTGCGTGAGGCCGGATCGCCTGATACAATACATGGTTACTATGCCTACCACACTGGTCAAAGGGTTTTTGGAAGCGGGCGTCCACTTTGGGCACCAGACCCATCGCTGGAACCCCAAGATGCGCCGCTTTATCTTCGGGGAGCGGAATGGCATCTACATCATTGACTTGGAGAAAACCGCCGTCGGCCTGGGCCAGGCGTGCGAGTTCGTGCGTGGGATCGCCGCCCAAGGCGGGCACATTCTGTTCGTGGGGACCAAGCGCCAAGCGCAGACCATCATCGCGGAGGAGGCGGGCCGCTGCGGGATGTTCTATGTCAACCAGCGGTGGCTCGGCGGGATGCTGACGAATTTCTCGACGATCCGCAAGTCGGTCGCCCGGCTCCAGGGGCTGCGGTCGCTGCGCGATTCCGGCGCCCTCCTCCAGCGGCCCAAGAAAGAGGCGGCCCAGTTGGAAAAGGAGCTGGCCAAGCTGGAGCAGACGCTGAGCGGCATCCTCGAGATGGAGCGGCTGCCGAAGGCGGTCTTCGTCATCGACTCCAAACGGGAGGAGACGGCGGTCCACGAGGCGAACCGGCTCGGGATCCCGGTGGTGGGGCTGGTGGACACCAACTGCGATCCGGATCTGATCGCCTATGTGATCCCCGGCAACGATGACGCGCTGCGGTCCATCAAACTGGTGACGGGGGCGCTGGCCGACGCGATCGCGGCGGGGCGCCAGGCGTTCGCCGAGGGGCAGGCGGCGGCCGCGGCCGCGGCGGCCGCCGCGGAGGCGGCGCTGCTGCCGGAGGTGTCCACGGAGGCGGTGCTGGGCGAGGACGAGGTGGTCGAGCCGGGCGCCACCCTCGAGGCGGCGAAGGTGGAGCCGATCGGCCCGAAGAAGAAGCGGATCTTGAAGGCGCGGCCCTCGACGAAAGACATCCCCCCGGGGAAGGTATGAGCCCCGTGGCGACGATCGATCCGGCGCTGATCAAGCGCTTGCGGGAACAGACCGGGGCGGGGGTGATGGATTGCCGCCGGGCCCTCGAGACATCGCAGGGCGAGTTTGACGGGGCGCTGCGGTGGCTCAAGGCCCAGGGGGCGGCCATCGCCGCCAAGAAGGCGGACCGGGCCACGAAGGCCGGGGCGATCGCCGCGTACGTCCACGGCGGGCGGATCGGCGTCTTGGTCGAGGTCAACTCCGAGACGGACTTTGTCGCCCGGAACGAGCGATTTCAAGAGTTCGTCCATCAACTGGGGCTGCACATCGCGGCGATGAACCCGGCGTATGTCAGCCCGGACGACGTGCCGTCGGAGCTCGTCGCCGATGAGCTGGGGCAGCTCCAGGAATCGCTGGAGGGGGCCGAGGGGGACGCGTTCGTCAGCGCCCAGAAGGCCCACATGGAGCAGTTCTACGCCCGGCTGTGCCTGCTCAACCAGCCGTTCGTCAAGGACGAGTCCAAGACGATCCAAGATCTGTTGACGGAGCTGATCGCCGTCACCGGCGAGAACATCGTCGTCCGCCGCTTCATCCGGTATCAACTGGGGGCCTCAGCTAGTCCCACGTCGTGAGCCACGGTCGCGCGAAGCCGGTCTATGCCCGGATCCTGCTGAAGCTCGGCGGCGAATCCCTCGCCTCGCCGGGGGGTGGCGGCATTGACCCGTCGGCCGCCTCCCAGATCGCCCTCCACATCAAGGAGCTCCGCGCCCTCGGCGTCCAGGTCGGCGTCGTGATCGGGGGCGGGAATATCTTCCGCGGCACCGGCTCGACGGCCAACTCCCGGGGGATCGACCGGACGACCGCCGATTACATGGGGATGCTGGCGACCGTCATCAACGCCCTGGCGCTCCAGGATGCGCTGGAGAAGCACGGCGTGTTCACCCGCGTGCAGAGCGCGATCCAGATGGCGTCGCTGGCCGAGCCGTATATCCGCCGGCGCGCGATCCGCCACCTCGAGAAAGGGCGGGTCGTCATCTTCGCCGCCGGCACCGGCAACCCCTATTTCTCGACGGACACGGCCGCGGCGCTGCGGGCGGTGGAGATCGGCGCGGACGTGATCCTCAAGGCGACCAAGGTGGACGGCGTCTACTCGGCCGATCCGAACGAGGACCGGCGGGCGAAGAAGTTCGCGCGGCTGAAATACACCGACTTCCTGCGGAAAGACCTCAAGGTGATGGACGCCACCGCCGTCCAACTGTGCCGTGACAACCGGCTCCCGATCGTCGTGTTCGACCTGTCCCGGCCTGGCAATATCCGCCGCGTCGTGCTGGGCGAGGCGATCGGGACGACGGTCAACTGAGGCCCTCATGGCGACGACCCCCCTGCTGAGAGACGCCGACGACAAGATGAAGAAGGCCCTCGAGACGCTGCTGCGCGAGTTCGCCGCCATTCGCAGCGGCCGGGCCACCCCGGCGCTGCTGGAAGGGGTCAAGGTGGAGTCGTACGGCACGCAGATGCCGCTCAAACAGTTGGCCTCCATTGCCAATCCGGATCCCAAGCTGCTGGTGGTCCAGCCGTGGGACGTGAATCTCCTCTCCGCGATCGAGAAGGCGATCGTGGCGGCCGAGCTGGGGGTCCTGCCGGTGGCTGATAAGCGGGTGCTGCGCGTGCCGATCCCGCCGCTGTCGGCCGAGCGCCGCGAGGAGTTCGTGAAGGTGGCGCACAAGTTGGCGGAGGCCTCGCGGGTCGCCGTCCGCAACATCCGCCATGCCGCCCGGGAGGGAATCGAGAAACTCTTCAAGGACAAGGCGATCGCCGAGGACGACAAGTTTCACGCGTTCGAGCAGCTCGAAAAACTCACCCACCAGGCGATCGGCCAGGTGGACACCCTCCTGAAAACCAAAGAATCCGAAATCCGCGCCGTCTAATTCCAGACTCCTCGGAAGGGATCTATCAAGGGAAACCCGGTTTGCCCTTGGGTTTCCCTTGATAAATGAGTCCGACACGAGCTATCGTACAGGTGAGCTTTCGCTCGTGTATCAACATGGTCGGGCAATCAACGGTGGTCATGTCGGACTCATTTGCGCCGGTAGCTCAGTCGGTAGAGCAGCGGCCTTTTAAGCCGTGGGTCGCGCGTTCGATTCGCGCCCGGCGCATTTATTATTC
>JACQRF010000019.1 GCA_016206635.1 Candidatus Omnitrophota bacterium | reverse complement strand
GTGCCAGGGGGGCCAGGCCCCTCTGGCCCCGATCGGTGCCCGAGGGGCCTGGCCCCCCTGGCACCGGCCACAAGGAAGCCTTCATCGGAACAACCCAGTCAGCCGGGACAGCAATTGGACTTTCGCCAGATCGTGATAGGTCACCACGAGCATCATCCCGATGAGAAACACCATGCCGGCCTGCGTGGCGATCTCCTGGACGCGGAGGCTGATGGGGCGTCGGCGGATCCGCTCGATGGCGAGGAACGCCAGGTGGCCGCCGTCCAGCACCGGGAGCGGCAGCAGGTTGAAAATCGCCAGCGACACGCTGAGCACCGCGAACAACTGGCACAGGTACCGCCAGCCCAGCGCCGCGGCGGATGAGGTGATGTAAAAGATCCCGACGGGGCCCGTGAGCGACTCCTTCAGCGGCAGCGCCCCGGTGGCCAGCTGCCAGAGGGACGTGTAGGTCATGACCGTCAGCTCCCACGTCCGCCGCGCCCCCTGGCGGATGGCGGCCGGCCACGGCGCCCGCGTCAGCTGGACCTCGCTCGACGGGGTCAAGCCGATCATCGCGACTCGGGACACCCGTCCGAACAACCCGGGCGCCTGCCGGATGGTCGGCACGATCTCGACGGTCTGGTCGGTCTCCCCGCGCCGCAGCCCCATGGCGATCGGCGCCCCGGAGGTCCGGCGGCGGATCTGCGCCGTCACCGCGTCCCAGGAATCCACCGGCACGCCGGCCACCGTCACAATCCGGTCGCCGGGCTGCACCCCGGCCGCCGCGGCGGGATAGTCCGGCAACACCCCGCCCACCACCGGCATCAGGGTGGGCGCGCCGGCCCAGAACATCAGGATGAACAAGAGGAGGCCGGCGGCGTAATTGACGAGCGGCCCGGCCAGCACAATGCCGACGCGCCGCCAGACCGGTTGGCTGCCGTACTCCCAACGGGCGCCGGTCTTCCGGTCCTCCGGACCCTCCCCCGCCATCTTCACATACCCACCCAGCGGCAAGAGGCTCACGACGTACTCGGTCTCGCCCCACCGCCGGCGCAACACGACCGGCCCGAATCCGATCGAGAACCGTTCCACGCGGACGCCGAACCGTCGGGCCATGACGAAATGCCCCGCCTCATGCACCAAGATCAAGACGCTGAGCGCGGCCAGCAGGATGACCGTCGTCACGCGCCGTTCCTCCACCGGCGGGCCGCTTCATCGCGGGCCCACCGGTCCGCTGCCACGACGTCGTCCAGCGCCGGCGACGGCGCCACGCGATGGTGCGCGAGCACCGCCTCAATGGTGCGCGGGATCGTCGTCAGCGGGATCTGGCCATCGAGAAACGCCTGGACGCACGCCTCGTTCGCCGCATTGAGCACCGCGGGGGCGGTCCCATCGGCCTCCGCGGCCGCATACCCGAACGACAGGCACGGGAACTTCGCCCGGTCCGGCCGCTCGAACGTCAGGCGGCCGATGGCCGCCAGATCGAGGGCCGGCAGGCTGGTCGGGAGGCGGTCCGGGTACGTCAACGCATGCTGGATCGGGATCCGCATGTCGGTCACCCCGAGCTGGGCCAACACCGAGCCGTCAATGAACTCCACCATGGAATGCACGACCGCCTCCGGGTGAATCAGCACCTCCACCTGACTGGCCGGCACGTCGAAGAGCCACCGCGCCTCGATGACCTCCAGCCCTTTGTTCATCATCGTCGCCGAGTCCACGGAGATTTTCGGGCCCATCCGCCAGCGCGGGTGATTCAGCACCTCTTCACGCGACAACGCGTCGAACCGCTCCAGCGGCACGTCTTTCAGGGGGCCGCCGGACCCCGTCAGCATCAATCGCTGGACATGGCGGCGCGGCTTGCCGTCCAGGCATTGGAAGATGGCGCAATGCTCGCTGTCAACCGGGACCAGCGCCGCCTGGTGCTGCGCCGCCTCGGCCCGCATCAAGCGCCCCGCGATCACCATCGTTTCTTTGTTGGCCAGGGCGATCGTCCGGCCGCGGCGGATGGCGGCCAGCGCCGGCGACAGCGCGGCGGCACCGGTGATGGCGACCAGCACGACGTCCGCGTCCATCGCGGCGACGGCGGCGACCCCGTCGGGGCCGGCCTCAACGGCGATGCCCGACCCGGCCAGGCGCTGGGCCAACGCGCCGGCCTGGGCCGCATCACCGATCGCCACCCGGCGCGGGCGGACGGCCAGCGCCTGCCGGGCCAGCGCCTCGACGCTCGCGTGGGCCGTCAATCCGACGACCTCAAACGCGCCGGGGTGCTCGGCCACCACCCGCAGCGCATTCTGCCCGATCGACCCGGTCGAGCCGAGGATCACGACGCGCTTTGTCATCGGAACACGAAATGCCGCAGATAGAAATAGCAGAGCGGCGCGGTGAACAGCAGGCTGTCCAGCAGGTCGAGCACCCCGCCGATCCCGGGGAACGCCCGGCCGGAATCTTTGACCTGGCAATCGCGTTTCACCAGTGATTCCGATAGATCGCCGAGCTGGGCCGCGATCCCGAGGATCAGCGCCAGCGGCGCCACGTGGGCGGCCGGGATGCCGATCGGGGCCAGCTGGGACAGCAGGCGGGCCGCGCCCACGCTGCAGGCCATCCCCCCGAGCGTGCCTTCCCACGTCTTCGACGGACTGATCCGGATGATCAGCGGATGCCGGCCGATCGCGGACCCCACCAGATAGGCGCCGACATCACCGGCCTTGGTCACGAGGATCAGGAAGGCCGCCAGCCAACGGCCGTCCACGCCCGCCACCTCCATGAACCGCAGTTTCACGAGAAAACTGAGACACCAGCTGACGTAGAGGATGCCGAAAATAATGGTGCCGATGCCGATGATGGTCTGCGAGCTGTCCTGGCGGGTCAGCTGGAGGACGAAGAGCGCCAGCACGGCGGCGACCATCAGCACCAGCTCCCACCCTTTCGTCGGCTCGAAGCCGGCGCTGATGGAGAGCGGGATCATGACGCCGACGAATAACCCGAGGAATCGGTAGAGGGAAACCCCCTTGCGCTCCACCATGCGGAAAAACTCATGGAGCCCGAAGCCGGTGAACGCCGCGGCGACGGCGCCGAACACCCACGGGGGGGCGCCAAAGAGGACCCATCCCATGGCAATCAACAGGATGGCGCTGGACGCCGTCCGGGTCATGAGCGCGGACCAGCTCATCGCCGGCCGGCCGCCTCCGCGGCGCCGAAGCGGCGTTCCCGGCGCTGGAACGCCCGCAGCGCCTCCAGGAATTCCGCCTTCCCGAAATCGGGCCAGAGCGTGGGCGTCATGTACAGCTCGGTGTACGAG
>JACQRF010000183.1 GCA_016206635.1 Candidatus Omnitrophota bacterium | reverse complement strand
GGGGCGGGGGGCCCGCTCGCTCGTCTGCCTCATGCTCGGGACCGGGGTCGGGGGCGGGCTGATCCTGGACGGCCGGTTGTATCGGGGATGGACCATGAGCGCCGGTGAGATTGGCCACGTGCCGCTGGGGTGGGACGGCCCGCCATGCCCCTGCGGCGGCCGCGGGTGTTTGGAGCAATACGCCGGGAATCGGGCGATCGTCGCGCTGGCCCGCCGGAAACTGGCCGGCCGCCGCAGCCGGCTGCGGCGGGACCGGCATCGGCTGACGCCGCCGCTGATCGACGAGGCGGCCTATCGCGGCGATCGCGTGGCCCGCGAGGTCTGGCAAGAGATTGGCCGGCATCTTGGCCTGGCATTGACGATGGTGGCCAATCTCGTGAATCCGGACCGGATCGTGATCGGCGGGGGGATCGCCAAGGCCGGGCCATTGTTATTTCCCACCATTCGGGCGACGGTGAAGGCCAGGGCCATGCGGGGGCCGTCGAGCGTCCCGATCGTCCCGGCCCATTTTGGGGCGTCGGCCGGTCTCGTCGGCGCGGCTGCCTTAGTGTTGGCGCCGCCACCGAGGAGGATGCTATGAAAATCTTTTTGGATACCGCCAACCTGGCGCAGATCCGCGACGCCCACGCGGCCGGCCTCTTGGACGGCATCACGACCAACCCGTCGCTGATGGCCAAGGAAGGGGTGCGGGGGACGGAGGCGTTCCGGGGGCATATCCGGAAGATCTGCGAGATCGTCAACGGCCCGATCAGCGCCGAGTGCGTGACGGTCACCGCTGAGGCAATGGTGCGGGAGGGGCGTGAGCTGGCGGCGATCCACCCCAATGTGGTCGTCAAGGTGCCGCTCATCACAGAAGGGCTGTCGGCATGCCGGCAGCTGCGGCAGGCCGGCATCAAGGTGAATGTGACGTTGTGCTTCAGCGCGGTGCAGGCGATGCTCGCGGCAAAAGCCGGGGCGACGTACATCAGCCCGTTCATCGGCCGGCTCGATGACATCGGCCAGGTGGGCATGGACCTGATCCGCGATATCAAAGCCATCTATGCGAATTACGGGTTTCGGACGGAGATCCTGGTCGCCAGCGTGCGCCATCCTGTCCATGTGTTGGAGGCGGCCCGCGTGGGCGCGGACATCGCGACGATGCCGTTCGCCGTGTTTGAGCAGCTCGTCAAGCACCCGCTGACGGAGATCGGGCAGGCCCGCTTCCTCAAAGATTGGGGATCGGCCGCCTGACCCGCCGACCGCACGCCCTGGCCGGCGCCGCGCTCTGCGGCGTCTTGCTCCTCCCCGCGGCCGCCGGGTGGGGGGCCGAGACGGTGTCCGAGGAGATCGTCGTGCGCGGCGACCACGTGGAATATCACGAGGCGGGCCGCACGGTGATCGGCCACGGCCACATCGTCGTCACCTATCAAGACGTGACGTTGACGTGCGACCGCGCCGTCGTCTATCTCGAGACCCACGACGCCTTCCTGAGCGGCCGGATCCACGTCGAGCAGCCCGGCGGGACGCTCCGCGGCGACGAGGCCGTCTACAATTTCGAGACGAAGAAGGGGACGTTGCTGAAGGCGGCCGGCCGCGCGGGCCCGTGGCAGACGGTCGGGGATCGGGTGGACAAGGTGGCCGACCACGGCTTCGTCGCCCGCGAAGGCTACCTGACCAGCTGCGAGTTTGACCCGCCCCACACGCGCCTGCAGGCCCGGCAGGTGCGCATCATCCCCGACGATCGAGTGATCCTCAAGAATACCGTCATGTACGTCGGGCCGGTGCCGGTCCTGTACCTGCCGTCGTACACGCACCCCCTGAACGACCGTCGCCCGCGCGTGACGTTGACGCCCGGCTACAGCGGGGAATGGGGGCCGTTCCTGCTCAGCTCCTGGCGCTATTTCCTGCATGAGAATCTGCAAGGGCGCATCCTGCTGGATTACCGCGAGCGCCGGCACTGGGCGGAAGGGGTGGATACCCGTTACCGGATGACCGAAGATAGCGTGGGCCTCCTGCGCCTGTACTACACGCATGAGAATCGTCTGGAGAAGGGCCGCCGCTATTTTCGGGGAAAGAAGAAAAAATCCCTCATGTCGGTGCGGGAGCGGTACCGGTTCCAGTGGCGGCATCGGTGGGAGCTCGACGACGAGACGACGGCCACGGCGGAGCTGCACAAGACCAAAGACGACCTGTTCAACGAGGAATATTTCCGCGCGGAGTACGAACAGGATGCCCACCCCAAGTCGTACCTGGAGGTGATCCGTTCGGACCCTCGGTACGGGGTGAGCCTGCTGGCGCGCAAGCGCGTCAACAACTTCGAGGCGGAGACCGAACGGTTGCCGGAGCTGCGGTACGACGTCCGCCCGACGTCCATCCGCCTGCGGCAGCCGTGGCTGCTGCTGGCCCCCTGGCTGGAGCCGGAAGAGGAGGCCCTGGTGGACGCGTACCGCGATCGCCTGGGCGGCGCCTGGTACTATGAGAACAGCAACTCGTACGACGCCTTCCGGCGCAAGGCCGCCTATGGCGGGACCGACGCGCAGGTCAACCGGCTCGACACGTTTCATCAGGTGTCGTATCAGGTGCGCCTGCTGAGGGCCCTCAACGTGACGCCGTTGATCAACACGCGGCAGACGTGGTATTCCCGCGATGCGGCCGGGGAGGGGGCGCTGCTCCGCGGCCTGTTCGCCACCGGGGTGGACGTCAGCACGAAGGTCTTTCGGGTGTTTGATGTGGACACCGAGGTGGCCGGGATCGAGATCCATCGGCTGCGCCACGTAATCTCGCCCAATGTGAGCTATCGCTACCAACGGCTCCCGACGGTGCCACCGGGACGGCTCTTGCAATTGGACAGCATTGATGGGGCCAATGCCAGCCATGTGATCACCCCGTCGCTCGAGCAGGCCTTGCAAACCAAGAGGCCGATCGGCCGCGGGCGCAAGCTTCAGTCAGTGAACCTGGTGCGGTTCGTGCTGGGGACTGATTATCAGCTCCGGACCCCGGCGAATGCGGGCGGCCGGTTCAGCAACGTGACCGAGAGTTTGGAGGTGCGGCCGTATTCGTGGCTGTACTCCGAGCAGCATGCGGAAATTGATGCCCACCGGCATGAGTTCAAGTCGGCGAGTTTCGACGTGGTCGCGGGGCCGGATATCGGCCATCAGGCGGCGAGCGGGGCTGCCATGGCGGCGAATGTCAGCCCGGACCGGCCGGACGACCCGCAGGCGCCATGGTACGTCGGGGTCGGCTGGCGGTGGCTGCGCGACCAGAATGCGCAGGTGGCCCTCGAGGCGGTGGTCAATCTGACGCCGAAATGGCGGATTGGGATCTACGAGCGGGCTGACCTTCGGCGGATCAACTCGGATGGCTCCAAATTCGTCAACCGGCCCGCCGAGAGCGAGTTCCGCCTCCGGCGGGACCTTCATGAATGGACGGTTGAGCTGGTGGTCAACCGCCGCCGGGCGGAAGGCAGCTCGTTCCTGCTTCTGTTCCGGCTGAAGGCGGCGCCGGAGCAGCCGCTGGAGTTCCAGCGGAGCTACAACCGGCCCAAGTTGGGCGGCCGGCGCGCCCTCTTCGCCGGGTAAGGCGTTCCGCCTGGCCGGTGGTTGCAGAAACGAGCCCCACCCGTTATAATTAGGGTTTCGTCCATCCAACCGTGCACATCAATAGGAGACCTCAGATCGTGAAACTATGTGTGGTGGGGGCCGGCCATGTGGGATTGGTCAGCGGCGCCTGCTTTGCTGAGCTGGGCCACGACGTCGTCTGCGTGGATAACGATGCCCGGCGGGTGGCGGCCCTCACGCGGGGGGTCATGCCGTTTTTTGAGCCGGACCTGGCGCCGCTGGTGCGCCGCCAGACCCGGCGCCGCCGGCTGGCGTTCACGACCGATTTGCGGAAGGGGGTCCGGCATGGCGAGGTGATCTTCATCGCCGTCGGCACCCCGCCGAAGGCCAGCGGCGAGGCGGACTTGACGACGGTCGAGCACGTCTGCCGCGACATCGCCCGGGCGATGACCTCGTACCGGGTGATCGTGGAGAAGTCCACCGTGCCGGTCGAGACCGGCAAGTGGTTGCGCCGGACGATCGCCCGGAACCTCAAGCGCCCGATCCCATTCGACGTGGCGTCCAACCCAGAATTCCTGCGCGAAGGCACCGCCGTGCGCGACTTCCTGCACCCGGACCGCATCGTGCTGGGCGTGGAAAGCCCCGAGGCGCGGAAACGCCTGCTGGCCGTCTATGCGCCGATCAAGGCCCCCCTGGTGGTCACGGACATCGCCAGCGCCGAGCTCATCAAGCACGCCTCCAACTCGTTCCTCGCCATGAAAATTTCTTTCATCAACGCGGTGGCGCAAATCTGCGACCGGGTGGGGGCCGACGTGGAGAAGGTGGCGGAGGGGATGGGGCTCGACCCGAGGATTGGGAAGGCGTTTCTCGATGCCGGCGTCGGCTTCGGCGGGTTCTGCTTCCCCAAGGATATCGAGGCGTTCGCCGCGATTGCCGAAAAGCTAGGGGTCGAGTTCCGATTGCTCAAGGAAGTGGCCAGGATCAATGCCCAGCAACGGGAGCTGGTGATCAAGAAGATCGAGGACCGGTTATGGAATCTCACGCAGAAGACCATCGCGGTCTGGGGGCTGTCGTTCAAGCCGAATACCGACGATATGCGATTCGCCCCCTCGATTGATGTAATCCAGCGC
>JACQRF010000181.1 GCA_016206635.1 Candidatus Omnitrophota bacterium | reverse complement strand
GTCAGGAACGCCTTCTTGCCGGCGTTGGCGGCCGCCGGCTTCTCGAACCAGAAGCTGATGAGCAGATACGAGCAGAGCCCGACGAGCTCCCACCCGATGAACAGCAGCAGGAAATGGTCGGCCAGGACGAGCAGGAGCATGGCCGCGGTGAAGAGGGAGAGGTAGGCGAAGAAGCGGGGGTAGCGCGGGTCGCCGCGCATGTAGCCGATCGAGTAGAGGGTGATCAGCGCGCCGATGCCGGTGACGACCAGCAGCATGGTGGCGGACATCGGATCGACGATGACCCCGAGCCGGAACGCGTCTCGGGCCCACGGCAGCCATGACCAGGTGGCGCCCGGCGCTTGGCCGGCGGCGACCGCCAGGAACGCCCGCAGGCTCAGCGTGGCGGCGCCGGCGACGGCCGTCACCGACACCCATGCGCTGACGGCGCCCAGGCGCCGCCCGGCCAGGATATTGACCAAGAAGGCGGCCAGCGGCAGCGCCGGGATCAGCAAGAGCCAGGCCTCGGGCATCATCAACCTTTCAGGAGATGGATCTCATCAGCGGCGATCGTCCGCTGCTGGCGGTAGACGGCCAGGATCAACGCTAGCCCGACGATGGCGCCGGCCGCCGCGATCCCGATGACGAACAGCGCAACGGTCTGTCCGAGGGCTGGGGGGGCGCCGGGTCCGAGATAGGCGTTGAACGCCACGAGGTTGAGCGCGGCGGCATTCAGCAGCAGCTCGATCGCCATCAGGATGCCGATGGCGTTGCGGCGGCTGAGGGCGCCGAACAACCCGATGGCGAACAGCCCGATGCCCACCGTCAAGATGTGCGAGAGCGGGACCATCCTAGCGGCGGCGCTCTGGATGGGCGATGACGATGGCCCCGACGAGGGCGCCGACCAGGATGAGCGAGAGGACCTCGAACGGCAGCAGGTAGGTCGTGACGAGGCCGTGCCCGAGGGTCGCCAGGGGGACGGCGGCGACCGGGCCGGCCGGCAAGGCGGATGCCTGGCGGACCGCCAGCCGCAGCGCCCAGCCGACGCCGAGCGCCGCCAGCGCGGCCAGCAGCGCCTGCCGATTGAGGGCGGGGACCGCGGGGTCGGCGATCCGGGCTGTCAGCATCACGCCGAAAATCAGCAGCACGAGGATGGCCCCGACGTAGATGAGCACCTGGACGACCGCCAGGAACTCCGCCCCCAGGTAGAGGTAGAGGCCGGCGACCCCCAGCAAGGTGACGGCCAGCCAGAGGGCGCTGTGGAACAGGTTCCGGGTGAGCGTCACCTGCAGGGCGGCGCACCACGTCACGCCGGCCAACAGATAGAAGCCGACGGTGCTGAGCGCGTGCGCGAATGTCAGGAACCCGGCGTGTGTCATGCGGAGGTGTGCTCGTCGGCATTATACGGAGACCGGCGCCGCCTTGTCAAATGCGTTGGGGCGGCGTATACTGCCTCCTGTAATGGGTGCGCGTGCGCGGCCGTTCCGGGTGGTGCGCCGCCGGGTGTTGTTCCGGGGGCGCGTGACGATGACCCGGGACACCCTCCGCTGGGCCGATGGGCAGACCTTCCAGCGCGAGGTCATTCATCACCCGAAGTCCGTCGTGGTGCTGCCGGTGTTGCCGGACGGCCGGATCGTGCTGATCCGCCAGTTCCGGGCCGCGATCGAGCGATTCATCCATGAGATCCCCGCCGGGACAACGGAACCGGGCGAGTCGGTCCTGACCTGCTGCCGGCGGGAATTGGCTGAAGAGATCGGGTATCGGGCGGCGCGGTACGAGTTCCTCTGCCGGTTCTATCCGGCGCCGGGCGTTTCGACGGAAGAGATGACCCTCTACCGGGCCACCGGGCTCACCCGGCTGGCGCACCCGCCGTCGAAAGACGCCGATGAGCGGATCACCCCGTCCCTCGTCACCGCGGCTGAGGCGCTGCGGATGGTCCGTACGGGGCGGATCGTTGATGCTAAATCAATGATCGGGATCACCTGGGGGTTGGGCACGATCCGATGGTAGACACCTCGAAAGAGCTGTTTCAGACCATCGCCAAGATCTACGCGGCCGACCGGCGCTACCGGCCGGAGGCGTACCTCTTCACGCTGGCGGCGCTGCATTTCACGGTAGCGGCGCTGCCGCAACCGCGCCACGTCAGCGGCCAGGAGCTGGTGACCGGGATCCGCCGGTATGCCCTGGACCAGTTCGGGCCGATGAGCCGCGCGGTGTTCGAGCACTGGGGGATCCGGGCCACGGCCGACTTCGGACACATCGTCTTCTCGCTCGTCGAGCACAAGATCTTAAGCAAGACCGACCACGATTCCCTCGAGCACTTCCGCGACGTGTACGATTTCAGCGAGGCGTTCGCGCCGACGTCGGTCGCCTACACCTTGGCCGACGACCTCCCGGACCTGCCCACCCCGCCGACGGTCACGGCGTAACCCGCCGCCTCGACATCCGGGTCTGCCGAACCCAACGCCCCCACCCAAGCGTTCTAGAGGGGCAGGCATCATTGACGATATCGCGATACCATGGTATCATTATGTCGTGAGGAGGTGGTTCGTATGGACTACGTGGCGACCAACATTCGATTCCCGCGGGAGGCACTCCAGGATTTGAAACTGCAGGCGGTCCGCCGGCATCAGAGCTTGGCGTCGCTAGTCCGCGACGCGGTCGAGCAGGTCTACGGGGCGCCGAAGGCCAAGCCCCGGTCGCTCAAGGAGTTTCACAAGGACCCGATCTTCTCGATCATCGGGATCTGTGACAGCGGGATCAAGGATGGCGCGGTCCATCACGACCGGGAGATCTACGGAAAGCCCCTGAAGCGGGCGGCGCACTGAGTGCGCTACTTCGTGGACACGAGCGCGTTCGTCGCGCTGGCCGATCGGGCCGACCAGCACCACGCCTCCGCCGCCCGTTTTATCCGCGAGCAGGTAACCCCCGCTGATCAGTTGCACACGTCGAACTACGTCCTCGATGAAACCATCACGCGGCTTCGAGTGAGCGCCGGCTACCGAGTGGCGGCGGCGTTTGCCGAGAAAGCCTTCACCACCCGGAGCTATCAACGGCACGTCGTGGACGCTGACGTTGAAGCCGACGCCTTCCGGGTGTTCACGCGGTACTCGGATCACGACCTGAGCTTTACCGACTGCACCACCATCGTGTGGTTGGAACGCCTCTCGATCACGCAGGTATTCGCGTACGATCGGGCGTTTCAAGCCGTCGGGTACCAGTTGGTTCCAGGGATCCCTGCATGACCCGATCCGCGACCCGCAACGTCCTCGCCCTCGCCGCGTAATACCCGAACGGAGTTAGGGCTCCCTCAGTGCCGGGTGTTGACACATGCTACATTCTAGTGATACACTCTGAATTGGAAGGAGGTGACGGATGATGAAGCCGTTGGCGATGGTGCCCGTGACGGAGTTTCGGGCGCACGCGCTGGAGGCGGTGCGCCGCGTGAACCGCTGGGGGGATGAAGTCATCATCACGGCCAAGGGCCGACCGGCCGCGGTGTTGGTCTCCTACGACGAGTGGGAATCGCTGGCCGAGACGGTGGCGATCAAGCGCGATCCGCGGCTCATGGCGCAAATCCGGGCCTCGCTCCGGTACCTGCGGCGGGGCGGCCGCGGCATTCCCTTGGAGCGGGTGGATTGGGGCCATCGGTGACATGGCGGCTCGTCATCACCCCCGCGGTCCAGACCGCCCTCCGCTCGGTTCCGCCTGAGACCAAGCGGTACGTCCGTCAAGCCCTCCACGATCTCGCCGAGGGTCCGCACAGCGGCAAACCGCTGCGCGACGAGCTCACGGGGTTGCTGGCCGTGCGCGCCAAGCGATTCCGGGTCGTGTACCAACTCCAGACCACCAGGAGGACCGTGATCGTGGTGGCCGTCGGCCCGCGCGACACGATCTACGAGCATCTCGCCTCGGCGATCCGCGCGGGCGACCGCATCGTCGTTTAGGCCGTCAGAAATTCGTTAAGGCGTACAGAAAATCTTCTCGGCGTCTTGTCGAATCCACCCCGCATCAGGTACACTTGTTCTGAGCCCATCCCCATGTCCATGACGCAATGGCCCCGTGGCCGGTTGTTGAGGAGTTTGCTGATCGTCCCGATCAGCGTGGGGCTGGTTCTGCCCAGTCCCGCCTTCGCCCTGCGCCAGCTGGGGCTGGTCGAGGACGACCTGCCGCCCGCCGCGACCCAGGCCCTCACCGCCACCCGCACCTTCCTCGACCTTGCCGCGTAATACCGATGGGGTCAGACC
>JACQRF010000179.1 GCA_016206635.1 Candidatus Omnitrophota bacterium | reverse complement strand
GCCGAGATCGGCAGCGGCCTCTCGGAAGACGAGCAGGTGGTCGTCGAGGCGCGCGGCAAGCTCAAGGATGGCTCCAAGGTGGTGCTGTTGGAAGTCGAGGAATCGGGCCTGAAGCGGGAGGACCCTCACCACGAACCAGCCCACGAGCCCCACGACACGGACTGAGCGCGCCGGGCGCGCCGCGGCCCGGAGGCCCGCATGAGCCTGCCGGCCGCCTCCATCCGCCGCCCCGTCACGACGATCATGGTCTACGTGGCGGTCGCGCTCCTGGGGGTGATCGCCTGGTCCCGCATGCCCCAGGAGCTGTTCCCCTCCAT
The DNA here is from genome assembly GCA_016206635.1 of Candidatus Omnitrophota bacterium. Classification (GTDB taxonomy): domain Bacteria; phylum Omnitrophota; class Gorgyraeia; order 1-14-0-20-64-10; family JACQQZ01; genus JACQRF01. Next base: position 11,162 of record JACQRF010000179.1, on the reverse strand, counting down.
CACCTATCCCCAGATCTCCGTCGTGACCCGGTACAAGGATGCCGCGCCGGAGGAGATCGAGCTGCTCGTCACCAACCCCCTGGAGGAGGTCGTCGGCACGGTGCCGGGCCTGCGCCGCATCAGCTCCGTGTCCAAGGAGGAGGTCTCCCTCGTCATCGCGGAGTTCGTCTGGGGGACCAACATGGACTTCGCCGCGCTCGGCGTCCGCGAGAAACTCGATCTCGTCAAGGAGCGGCTCCCGCGCGGGGCGGAAGACCCCGTCGTCATCAAATACAATCCGTTCGAGCTGCCCGCGCTGGTGCTCAATGTCTCGGGGCCGATGCCGCCCTACGAGCTGCTGGAGCTGACCCGGCGGCAGATCAAGGACGCGCTCGAGAAAGTGGAGGGGGTGGCGTCCGTCGCGGTGACGGGCGGCCTCGAGCGCGAGATCCTGGTCGAGGTAGACCAAGGCCGGCTCCAGGCCTCCGGCACCTCCATTGTCGGGATCTCGGACGCCCTCTCCAAGGCCAATCTCAATTACCCGGCCGGCACGATCAAGGAGGCCTTCTACGAATACCTGATCCGGACGATCGGGGAATTCAAGGTGGTGCCGGAGATCAAAGAGATCGCGGTCAATGTCGAGGAGGACGAGCAGGCGCGACGGGGCCAGGCCGAGCACCAGCAGGCGTTGCAGCGGCAGCGCGAGCAGCCGCTGCGCCGGGAGGGCGGGATCCACCCGAGCCCGCGCCTCGTGCTGCTGCGCGATGTCGCCGTCGTGAAAGACACCTACAAGGAGCGCACCTCGATCTCGCGCTTCAACGGCCAAGAAAATATCTCGCTCGCCATTCAAAAACAATCGGGCGCGAACACGGTCCAGGTCGTCACGCGCGTGCTGCAGGGGGTCGAGCGGATCCGGCGATCGCTGCCCCCCGGCGTGACGATCCGGATCGCCTCCGACCAGTCGGTGGCGATCCGCCGGGCGGTGCGCGGCGTCGTGGACGCCGCCTGGCAGGGCGCGATCTTGGCGTTCCTCGTCCTGTGGGCGTTCCTGCGCAACCCGTGGGCGGCGCTGAACGTGACCGCCGCGATCCCCCTCTCGATCCTCGCGACGCTGAGCGCGATGTACTTCGCCGGGGTGTCGCTGAATATCATCTCGCTGGGCGGGCTGGCCCTGGGCGTCGGGCTGCTGGTGGACGCCGGCGTCGTCGTCGTGGAGAACATCGCCCGGCACCGCGAGCTGGGCGCCGCCCCCGGGCCGGCGGCCGTCCAGGGGACGCAGGAAGTGGCCGCCGCCATTTTCGGCACGGTGCTGACGACCATCGTCGTGTTCCTCCCCATGGTGTTCGTGGTCGGCTTGGTGGGCCAGCTGTTCCGTGATCTGGCGTTCACGGTGACGGTGTCCAACGTGGCGAGCCTGATCGTCTCGCTGACGCTGCCCCCGCTCTTGGCCTCGCGCATCCGGCCGCGGCCGTCGCCCACCCCGGCGGGTCGTCCGGCCGCGGCGGCCTCCCGGCCGGCGCCGCCGGCCGTCCGCTGGTGCCTGGATCATCCGGGGCGCACGATGCTCCTGGCCGCCGCGGTGTTCGGGGTCAGCGTGATGGTCGGGCAGATGCTGCCCCGGGAGTTCCTGCCCAAAATTGATCACGGCCAATTCGCCATCAAGCTGGGGATGCCGCCGGGGACGCGGCTGGTGGTCACGGACCGCGTGGCCCGGCGCATCGAGGCGCAGCTCCGCGCCCACGCCGCGGTGCGCGACGTCACCGTGAACATCGGGTCGATGAAAGGGCAGGGCGGCGCCGACCTCGTGGAAACGCTGGGGCCGCATCAGGGACGGATTCTCGTGGGGCTGAAGCCGCGCGCCGAGCGCCGGCTTGACACCGCCGGCGTCATTCAAGAGGCGCGGGCGGCCCTCGGGCCGGCCCCGCTCGAGGGGGCGCAGCTGGAGTTCATCGCGGAGGAGTCGGCGCTCAAGGCCACGGCCTTGGCCGCCGCGCCGGTGGTGCTGGAGGTCCGCGGCACGCAGCTGGGGCCGCTGGAATCGTTGGCGGACACCGTCGGGGATCGGCTGCGCGCCGTCCCGGGGCTGTACGGGGTCCATACCAGCGTGGTGCCGCCGTCCCCGGAGACCAAGGTCCGCGTCCTCAAAGACCGGGCGGCCACCTATCACCTGTCGGTCAGCGATATCGCGTTGACGGCGCAGACCGCCGTCAAGGGATTCGTCGCCACGAAGTTCAAAGAGGCCGGTCGGGAGATTGATGTCCGGGTGCGGTTGCGGGCCGGCGACCGCGCCGACCTCGGCCGGGTGCGGCGGCTGACGGTCCGGTCGCCGCTGCAGGTGAGCGTGCCGTTGGCGGAGGTGGCGTACCTGGCGGTGGGGAAGGGGCCGACTGAGATCCGGCGATTGGACCGCCAGCGGATCGTGCTGGTCTCCGCGAATCTGCATCGGCGCCCGTTGGGCAATGCCATGGAGGATGTGTCGGCGATGCTCCGACGGCTGACGGTCCCGGCCGGCTATGAGGTCAGAATCGCCGGCGAGCACGAGGAGATGCGCGAGTCGTTCCGGAGCTTGCTGTCCCTGGCGGCGCTGGCGTTCCTCCTGGTGTACATGGTGATGGCGGCCACCTTTGAATCCCTCTGGCAGCCGTTCCTGATCATGGTGACGATTCCGCTGGCCGCGGTGGGGATCGTCGTCGCCCTATGGGTGACGCACACCCCGGTGAGCGCGATGGTCGGCCTCGGCGTCATGCTGTTGGGCGGGATCGTCGTTGATAACGGGATCGTCTTGATTGATTTCGTGAACCAGCTCCAACGGGAGCAAGGCCTCTCCACGTACGACGCGTTGCTGGAGGCCAGCCGGACGCGGCTGCGCCCGATTCTGATGACCACCCTGACGACGGTGCTGGGCCTCCTGCCGCTGGCGCTGGGCTTGTCGGAGGGGGCGGAGCTGCAGGGCCCGATGGGCATCACGATTATGGGTGGGTTGCTGTCCGCCACCGTCCTGACGTTGATCGTGCTGCCGACCGTGTTTTTGGTCGGCGAGCAGATCGTGCAACGCGTGTGGCCCCACCCGTTGCCGGCGGCGATCCCGGCGGTGGCGCCGGCCGGCCCGGTCGTCGTCCCGCCCGGCCCCGCGTGTCCGCCGCCCCCCTGGGTGGGCGAGCTGCCGGACATTCCCGAGGACTATGGCCGGGAAGAGGCGGTCCCGTCGGAGCCGCTGACGACCTCGACCCCGCGGCCGATGGTACCCACCTTGGACATGCCGCCACCGGGGGAGCCGCGGTTGCCGCCGCCACCGCCGATGCCATTGCCCGAGCCACCCCCCCCGCCGGCGACCGCCCCACGTTTGCTGGCCGGGCCGCCCGCGCCGCCGGCACTCCCGGCGCCGGTCCCTGCGCCGCCCAGCGTCCCGAGGGCGCTGAACCAGCGGCAGCGGTGGCTGCTCGACACCTTGAAGACCGTGGGCCGGATCGCCCGCAAAGACTACGCGCTCCAAACCGGCGCCTCCATCCCGACGGCGGCCCGCGATTTGAAAGAGTTGGTGGACGCCGGGCTGATCCGCGGGGTGGGCCCGCTCGGGCCCGGCCGGCTCTACGAACTCGTGACCCCCCCATGAGTTTGCCGGCGTTCTCCGTCCGCCGCCCGATCACCGTGTTCATGATCTACCTCGGGCTCATGCTGATCGGCGCCCTCGCCCTCACCCGGTTGCCGATCGAACTGTATCCCAACTTCAGCTTCGGCGACATCTCAATCATCGTGGACATCCGCGGCGGCATGCCGCCGACCGAGGTCGAGACCTTGGTGGCCAAGCCGATCGAGGAGTCGGTCGCCACCGTCAGCCATCTGCGCGACGTCATCTCGATCTCCGAGGAAGGGCGCGCCCGCATCGTCCTCACGTTTGAGCCCGGCACCGACATGAATTTCGCGGCCCTGGAGGTGCGGGAGAAATTCTCGCGGATCAAATCCCGGCTGCCGTCGGAGATCGAGAAGCCAGTCATCGCGAAATTCTCGGAGAGCGACCGGCCGGTCCTGATCGTGGCGGTCACCGGGCTGGGGCTCACGACCGAGCAGCTGCGGAAGATCGTGGATGAGCAGATCAAAGACCAGGTGACCCGCGTCAGCGGGGTGGCCAATGTCGAAGTCGGCGGCGGCCGCGAGCGCAAGATCTTGGTTGAGGTGAACGCCCACAAGCTGGAATCGTTCGGCTACGCCATTGACCGGGTCACGCGGCTGCTGAACGCCAGCAACCTGAACTTGGCGTTGGGCGACGTGGAGCGGACCCGCGACAAATATCTCCTGCGGGCGGTCGGCGAGTTCACCTCCCTCGACGAGATCCGCCAGCTTGGGCTGGGGGTGGCCCCGTCCGGGGCGGTCGTGCGGGTCCGGGACGTGGCGGAGGTGAAAGATTCGTTCCTGGAGGCCACCAGCTTCTCCCGGGTCAACGCGCTGCCGGTCGTCTCCCTCTATGTCCAGAAAGAGACCACCGCCAACACGGTCCGCGTCACCGATACCGTGCTGCGGCAATTGGACCAGCTGGCGCCGCAGCTGCCGGCCGGCATCAAGTTCGTGACCACCTACAATCAGGCGACGTCCATCAAGCGGGCGATCGGAACGGTCCGCGATGCCTTGATTCAAGGGGCCGTGCTGTCGGTGCTGGTGCTGGCGATGTTCCTGGCGGGGACGGCTCGGCAGCGGCTGGCCAGCGGGGTCGCGCTGGCGACGGTCATCGCGCTCTTCATCGTGCAGGCGACGACGTCGTGGCTCAGCGCCGCGTGGGTGACCTGGCTGCTGGGCGGCCTGCTGGCGTTGCTGCTGGTGGCCGCCGCGTGGTGGCCGGGGCTGCGCCTGACCTTGATCATCGCCGCCGCCATCCCGATCTCGGTGCTGCTGACCTTTGGGCTGATGCTGTTTCAGAAGCTGACGCTGAATATCATGACGCTCGGCGGCCTCGCGTTGGGGATCGGGATGCTGGTGGACAACAGCATCGTGGTGTTGGACAACATCGTCAAGCACGTGGAGCGCCGCGCCACACAGGCCCTGGCTGCCGTCCGGGGGGCGCAGGAGATGCTGCTGGCGATCGTCGCCTCCACCCTGACGACCGTCGTCGTCTTCCTGCCGATGGTGTTCGTGAACCAGGAGATTCGAATCTTGTACAGCGGCCAGGCGTTGACGATCACCTACGCGTTGATGGCCTCGCTCTTCGTGGCGTTGACCTTGGTACCGCTGTTGGCCTCCCGGCTGCCGCCGAAGACCTTCCCCCCGCACGAGGCCATGCGCCGTGCGGCCCTCCTACTCGCCCCATCATTGGTGGGTGGGGAAGAGACGGCATGGTGGAAATGGCGGGCGAGACCGTTGCGCCGGCGGTACCGGCGGGTCTTGGCATGGTCGCTGCGGTTCCGGTGGCTGGTCGTGGCGTTGCTCGCGGTCTCCGCCGCCGGGGCGTGGTGGACCGCCGAGCACGTCTTGGAAAAAGAGTTCATCGGGTCGTCCGAGCAGGAAGACTTCACCGTCTTCGTCGAGCTCCCGACCGGCGCCAAGCTGGCGGTGTCCGACGAGGCGGTGGGGAAGATCGAGAAGCTGCTGGGGACGATCCCGGAGATCAAGAATGTCTCCTCCCGCATCGAGCCGTGGTCGTCCAAGATCTACGTCAAGCTGGTCCCGTTGGTGGAGCGCCGGCGCTCGACCAAGGAGGTCATCGAGGCGCTCCGCCCCCAGGTGGAAGAGATCGAGCGGCAGTTCCGCGAGGCGTTTATCTATTTTGAGGAGCAGCAGGAGGTGGAGACGAACGAAATCATCGTGGAGATCTACGGCCATGACTACGAGATCTTGAACCAGATGGCCGTGGAGCTGCTCAAGCGGATGCAGGCAGTGCCGGGGTTGACGGACCTCAAGATCCGCTGGCGCCGCGGCCGGCCGGAGTGGCAGGTGAAGGTGGACAAGCAGAAGGCGGCCGCGCTGGGGTTGACGGTGGAAGAGATCGCCAATACCTTGCACGCCCAGATGCGCGGCCTGCGGGCGACGCTGTACCACACGGAGGCCAAAGAGATTGAAGTGGTGACCCGGTTGCAGGAACAGGATCGGGCGACGCTCAACCAGCTCCGGAAGATCACGTTCACCCTGCCCAATCAAGAGCCGGTCCGGCTGGAACAGGTGGCGTCCCTCGTGCCGGCGCTGGGACCCAGCAAGATCTGGCGCAAGAACAAGCAGCGGATGATCCAAATCAGCGCCAATCGCGGCCGGTATCCGTTCGGCACGGCCGCCCAGAAGGTGTACCACGTCATCAAAGACACGCCGTTCCCGAGGGATTACTATTGGCGGTTCGGTGAGAACTATTGGCGGATGCTGCGCAACCGGCAGGAGATGGCCTTTGCGCTGGGGTTGACGGTCATCTTGATCTACCTGGTGCTAGCCAGTCTCTTCGAATCGTACAGCCAGCCATTGATTATTTTGACGACCGTCCCGCTGGCGGCGATCGGGGCGGTGCTCGCGCTGGTCGTGACCCGCCAGGCCATCAATATCGGGGCGATGATGGGCGGTCTCATGTTGGGAGGCATTGTCGTCAACAACGCCATCATTCTGATTGATGAAATGAACCGGCTTCGCCGGGCCGGCGCCCTGCGCTTGGCGCGCGCTATCGTGATGGCCGGGACGGACCGGTTGCGCCCCATCTTCATGACGGCGATGACGACGATTCTCGGATTACTCCCAATGGCCCTGAGCCGGACGGAAGAGTCGAATCTTTGGACCCCATTGGCTATTACAGTGATTGGTGGGATGACGTTCTCAACATTTCTCACACTTCTTGTAATTCCATCTATCACAATGAGTTTCAATGATATTGAAACCGTATCACGTAAAATGATATCGTTGAAGATACGGTTATGGCATGCTCGCCAGATATCTGTATAGTTCTCACTGGTAACTTCTATATCGTATCATTTATTTTAAAATATACCTAGAATTGCAATACTAATTAACACATGGTGTTTTGATATAAATCTGTTAATAAATGTCGAGCAAAAAATCTAGTTTGCAGTCTTGACATAAGAGGATAGGTTAGGTAGTCTTCCTAGTGTCGTGGTGAACACTGGTCGTGGGACAATCGGTGCAGGGGCCAACAGATATCTCGTCTGCTGGGAATTTTATTTGTCCCACTTTAGTTCTTTGCTTTAATAAGTTTTGTTGACAAGCATCCCCGATAAGGGCAAATCCCGCGTGAGCGGGAGGCGCAAAGCCGCGGATCTTCTGGGCACTTCCCCTGCACTTTGTGAAGACTGCCGGGCTGCCGAAGGGAACGACGACGCAGGCAGCAGTCACAGCACAAAGATAGCGGGGGGCCGTTGAGCGAGCAACTGGACCTCGAGATCCCGGAAGCGGGTGAGGGCGTGGCGGGGATTCTTGTCCCTGTCCAGTCCCGCCGGTTTCGACCGTGGTTGCGCGGCATCGCCTCCACCCTCATCGTCACATTCGTCCTGACGCAAACCGATCTCCCGCTCCTCGCCGCGCCGATTGTTCCAGGCCAGCAAAACTATGCGAACTGGAGCAACTTCGCCAACTACGAGTCGTTCAAGAAATGGCAGCAGCAGCAGAGCGAAGAGCTCCAGCGCCGCCAGAATCTCGAACTGAACCGTCTCACCGCCGCGTTCAACGCCACGTTCGATGTGACCCGCCGCACGCTTGATACGGTGGCCACTCGCGCCCAGACTACCCAGACCGTGTTTTCCGCCGCGATGCAGTCCCATAGCAACATCCAGGAGCTGGCGTCCAACCTGGCCCCGCCCGGTCGCGAGTTCAGCTATGTGAAGTACCCGGACGGCATGACCATTTATTTCCGCGGGGGGTTAGCCAGCCGGGTGGTGGGGGAGTGGATTACCGATAGCTTCGGCAATCGGTTCCTCCAAGATACCGTGGACATGCAGTACGACAGCAAGCGGCTGCTGCGATCGTACCGATCGTTCCAGCGCACGGAGCAGGGCCTGCTCATGCGGGAGGTCCGTTGGCAAGGCAGCTACACCCCGGACTCCGTCTACTACGCGACCAAGACCACCAAGGCGGTCCGCCGCGTGCTGCACGAGACGATCGAGACGACGGAATACGGCCCCGTCACCGCGGACGACATCGCGCGGGTCCGCACGCAGGTCCAGCAGACCCTCGATCGGTTTGCCGCCCATCAGGCCTCCGAGGCGGAGCGGCAATGGGCGTTGACCCGACAGCGGGAGATGGACTCCGGCAAGCTGGTGGTCGGCACGCCGCAGGCGAATACCTCCACGCTGGTCCGGACCAACAGCCGGTGGGAGCGCGACCAAGCCACGGCCTGGACGCAGCAGATGACCGACAGCTCGGGGACGACGACGTCCACCGTGGAGGTCACCTACGCCAACGAGGTGATCACCCATCACCGGGAGCGGGGCACGCGCACCACGACGATCACAGCGGACGATCTGGCGTACTACCAGGCGTGGGCCGCCGGCGTGTTGGACCAGCCCCAGGCGGATCCGACTGAGGTGGCCGCCGCCCGCCGGCTGCAGCAGCAGATCGCCGACGGGACGCTGGCAGTCGGGCAGCAGGCCAGCGTCGAGTTCACGATGGTCCGTGACCAATACACCTACGATGAGAAGAAGAAAAATCCCCTGACGTGGCGGGAGGTCTCCACCTCCTCGGCCGCGCCAGGCGCCTCGACCACCAGCCAGTTCAAGGTCCAGTATGACGGCAAGGGGCAGACGTTTGATTCGGAGGTCCGGCAGACCGAGGAGGGCGTGACGTCCGCGGCGGACATCCAGCGCCTCTGGGAGGCGGTGCAGGCAGTCGAGACCCGGACGCTCGAAGCGACGATGGCGGAGCAGCAGTGGGCCGCGCAGATGCGCGCCCGCCTGGCGCAGGGGGCGATCGCCGCCGGGCAGGCGTTCTCCCGCGCGTCGGTGGTCCACCGGTCGGACTTCGTCTACAACACCGGCCGGCAGGCCGTGGCGTGGACGCAGACCGTGACCGGCGACCGCACCGTGGCGCGCGAGCGGCACCTGGTGGACTACGACGATCAGAATCGCTACCGCTCGCTCTTGGTCGTCGGGTCCGAGACCGTCACCTATGGCGCGGCGGACGCGGCCCGCCTGCGGGCTCGCGCCCAGGCGCTCCTGGATGCGCCGGACGCGTTCGAGGAAACGCGCGCCGCCGCGCGCGCGGTGCTGGCCGAGCTGGACGCCGGGGCGATGGCCGACGGCCAGGTGGCGGTCGCGCGTGAATATGACCGCTTCCGAGACCAGATTCGCTATAACAGCTCCGGCCAAGCGATGGCGTATCGTGAGCTCGGCACGTCGGGGGTGGGTGTCGTGCTGACGGAAACCCGGATGGAGGCGGCGCTGTATGACGCCGCCGGCCGCGAAGCCGCCACGGTGGCCCGCGTCCGCCACGTCGGACAATCTGGGGCGGTCTCGATCGATCAGACCAGCGTCGTCTACCGCCACGATCTCGCGTACGATGCGCAGGGGCGTCTCGTCAACTCCGTGGAAGAGACGGTGAATGCCAATGATGGGGCGGCGACCACCACGCGCCTCACGGGCGTGGTGAACGATACCCTCGGCCGGACGATCAGCGCTCTCTCGGTGGTCCACCGTGATGGGCCGGCCATCCGCACCGCCTATTTCCACGAGGGCCGGGAGCTGGATGCGGCGCAGTTGGCGGAGTTCCTGGAGCAACATGCCGGGACGACCGTGGCGGCGCTGGTGGCCGACGGGTTGTTGGAGGCGCGGGCCGTGACCGTCACGGCGAATGCCACCTCGGCCACCGCCCGCCTGGACACCGCGTACTACGGCGACACCTCGCTGGCCGCGGACTACACGGAATACGCCAGCACGGAGGGGCTGGGCGCCGACGGGGTCGTCGAGACGGCGCGCGGGACGCTCATGTGGTACGACGTCGCCGGCCGCCTGCAGAGCCAGCTGCTGCTGACCCAGCGGGCCGGATTGGGGACGCGGCAATACCATCTCATTGACCTCAATCCGGCCGATACGACGCCCGGCCAGCGGCTGTCGGCCGCCTTGCTCACCCAGCTCATGGAGGCGCACCCGGACCTGAGTTATGCCGAGCTGGTCGCGGCGGGGTATCTGGCGGTGGCGACGGACCCGATGGCGATCGCGGTGCAGGGGGCGACCTACCGGACCGACATGGCCTACAACGACCTGGGGATGCTGACGGGGCAGGCGGAGCGCAGCCGCAGCGATGCCGATCTCGGCGTGACCACGACCCGGCAGGCATTCACCTACACGACCGACGGCCGCCCGCGCACCACGGAGACCACGACCGACTATGACCTCCTCGGCTTGGAGGGGGCCACCACGCGCGTGACGACGACATACCGGTACGACGATCGCGGCCGGCTGCTCGGCGGGGTCGGGCAGGGGACCGTGGATGGCTGGGACGTGCTGACCAACACGACGAAGACCCAGATCGAGCAGATCCTGGTTAACGCCGGCGGCCAGGGCCGGATCATCGCCAGCGTCAGCCGCGGCACGGCCCGCGATCTGGACGGCTCGACCTCTGACCTGCGCCAAGTCACTGCCAATCAATACAACGCGCAGGGGATCTTGACCGACACGGTCGGGTTCAACGCGCGCGAGGGGACCGATATCCTCGGCAATTGGACGAAGCGCCAGTTCCTCAACATTTACGACGTGATCAACGGGGATGCCCGGCTGGCGGTTTCGCGCGGGATCGCCGGCGTGGAGCCGGCCGGCCCCGGCGAGGAGGCGCCTCCGCGGGAGATCCCAGCATCCGAGCGCGTCCTCGGCGCCGCGCCGATTCCTACAGGACTACTGGATCCGAAGTATCAGCGCTTCGAGCTTTCGCTCTCGTTGCCGGCTGGGGTCAAGGTGTTCGAGTATAAGGATGGGACCACACGCGTCGGCCTCGTGATCGAGATCCCGGGAGATCGCATCGTGTTGACGGCGCTGCCCGGGACATCCGGCATCAGCGACACCACACCGATTGTGGTGGAGGGCACGGTCATCACCCAAGGCAGCGTGCGGTATCAGATTGATGCGGTGGCGGGAACGATTATCAGAGCGCGCAAGGAGGCCGCGGCCCCGACGGACCCGGCGGCGGCCCCGGTGTGGAAGGACGAAGAGCGGATCACGATTCCCTCGACTAATCACGTGACGTATGAGACGTACAAAGATGCCACTCCGCTCAAG
>JACQRF010000180.1 GCA_016206635.1 Candidatus Omnitrophota bacterium | reverse complement strand
GCGGGGAGAGGGAGAGAGGGTGAGGGGGGTGGGGTGAGGGGGATCGGGCTCTTCGTGTTGGGCACCGGGACGGGGGTCGGCAAGACGGCGGTCGCCGCCGGGTTGGCCGCCGCACTCCGTCGCCGCGGCGTGGACGTCGGCGTCATGAAGCCGATCGCCACCGGCGTCTCAGACGCGGTGGGCGCCGACACCGCGTGGTTGCGGCGCGCCGCCGGCGTCCGCGACCCGATCGAGCAGGTCTCGCCGTACCGCTTCCGCGTGCCGGCGGCGCCGGCGGTTGCCCGGGGGCGGACGCGGATCGCACTCGACGGCATCCGCCGCGCCTATGACGAGCTGGCCGCGCGCCACGATGTCGTCCTCGTCGAAGGGATCGGCGGACTGCTCGTCCCGCTGGACGACCAGCGCACCGTCGCCGATCTCGTCCGGGCCCTCGACCTGCCGGTGCTCCTCGTCGCCTGCGCGCAGCTCGGCACGATCAATCACGCGCTGTTGACCGTCGAGCAGGCCCGCAACGCCGGGCTCGACCTGCTCGGGCTGGTGCTCAATGGCCGCCATGCCCGCCCCTCCGTGGCGGAACGGACGAATCCCACCGTGCTGCGGCGCTGGACCAACCTGCCGGTGCTCGGCGTCGTCCCGCTCGTGCCGCGGGCAACGGCAGCCCGTGTGCAGGCCGCCGTCGCCCGCGCCCTCGACCTCCCGGCGATCCACCGCGCCGTCCGTCGCTGGCACCGGGCCCGCGCCGCCCGGCCCGCGCAACTGGCGGCCGATGATCGCCGGTATCTCTGGCATCCCTTCACGCAGATGTCGGAATGGACCGACCCGCTGGTGATCACCGAGGCGAAGGGGAACTTTCTCCGGAGCGCCGATGGCCGCTGGTTTCTCGACGGCGTCTCCTCGCTCTGGGTGAACGTTCACGGCCATCGCCACCCGGCGCTCGACGCGGCGGTCCGCCGGCAACTGGCCCGCGTCAGCCACTCGACGCTGCTGGGCCTGGCCCATGAGCCGTCGATCGCATTGGCCAAACAGTTGGTCGCCATCACGCCGAAAGGGCTGACCAAGGTGTTTTTCTCCGACGACGGTTCGACCGCCGTTGAGGTGGCGCTCAAAATGGCGTATCAGTATTGGCAGCAGACCGGCCACCCGCGCAAGCGCCTGTTCGTAACATTCGAGAACGCGTACCACGGCGACACCGTCGGCGCAGTGTCGGTCGGCGGGATTGACCTGTTTCATGCGGCGTACCGGCCGCTGTTGTTCGAGACCATCTCAATGCCATCCCCCTACTGCTACCGTTGCCCGCTGCAGTTGACCTACCCGTCGTGCCGGCTCGCCTGCCTGGCGCCGTTGGAGCGGGTGTTGCGCGAGCGGGCCGGTGAGATTGCCGCCGTGATCGTCGAGCCGGGGATGCAGGCGGCCTCCGGCCTGCTGGTCGAGCCGGCGGGCTGGCTGACCCGCATCCGCGAGCTGTGTACACAGCACGATGTTCTGCTAATCGCCGACGAGGTGGCGATGGGATTCGGCCGGACCGGGACGATGTTTGCCTGTCAGCAGGAGGGGGTGACGCCGGATCTGATGACGGTGGCGAAAGGATTGACCGGCGGCTACCTGCCGGTGGCGGCCACGCTGACCACCGAGCGGGTGTATCAAGCCTTCTTGGGTGATTACGCCGACAAAAAAACCTTCTTCCACGGCCACTCCTACACCGGGAATCCGCTCGGCTGCGCCGCCGCCCTCGCCAATCTCGAGCTGTTCCGCCGGGAGCGGACGCTGGCGCGCCTGACGCCGAAGATCGCCCTCTTCCGCCGGGAGCTGGCGCGGCTGCGCGGTCTGCCGCACGTCGGCGACATCCGCCAGCTCGGGCTCGTCGCGGGGATTGAGCTGGTCGCCGACCGGGCGACCCGCGCGCCGTATCCGTGGGGGCAAAAGATCGGCATCCGGGTCTGCGAGGAGGTCCGGCGGCACGGCATCATCCTGCGGCCGCTGGGCCCCGTGATCGTCCTGTTCCCGCCGCTGTCAATCACCCCGGCCCAGCTGCGCCGCCTCGTCCGCGTCACCGCCGCCGCCATCCGCGCCATCACCGGGGCGGAAGCGGTTGACGCTCCGCGCGACGCCGTGCTATCTTCGACCTCGTGACCTGCCGTCGCCGCCAGCCCGACGCGGCTCGAGCCGCCTAGTGCGGTTCCCCTATGCCCGCGTGCGGGGCGGGCGCGCGCCGATCATCCCGATTCGCGTGTTGGGCCGCCGCCGGTGGCAGACGATCCCGGTGTATGTTGATTCCGGCGCCTACTGTAGTATCCTGCGTCCGGAGGCGGCCCGTCGGCTCGGCATCCACGAGCTGCTGGCGCAACGGGTGACGATTCGGACCAGCGGCGGCCGGACCACGCAGCTGGATCTCTACCGCCTGGCGGCCCGGATCGGGACGTGGCGGGGGTTGGTCACCTTCGGCGTGCCGCACGGCTTCGACTTGGAATTCAACCTCTTGGGCCGGATTGATGTCTTCGACCAGTTCGCCATCTGTTTCGACGACGCCGCGGGCGCCCTCACCCTCACCCCGTCCCGTCGCCGCGCCCGATAGTCGCGACAAGGCACGCGACGTCCACGCCTTGTTCGACGCGCTCAGCGGGCGGTACGATCTGTTCAACCGCCTGGCCAGTCTCGGGCTCGATCAGGGGTGGCGGCGCCGCGCGATCGCCGCGGCGGGCCTCAAACCCGGCTGGCGGGTCCTGGACCTCGGGGCCGGCACCGGCGACCTCGCGCTGATGGCCGCGGCCGTCGTGGCCCCGACCGGCGTCGTCGAGGCGCTCGACGTCTCGGCGCCGATGCTGCAGCGGGCGCGCGCCAAGGCGGCGCGCGTGCCGGCCGGCTGGCATGTCCGCCCCGTGCAGGGGACGGCGGAACGGCTCCCGGCCTCGGACCACACCTATGACGCGGTGGTCAGCGGCTTCGTGATGCGCAACGTGAGCCATCTCGAGCGGACGCTGGCGGAGAGCCATCGCGTCCTGCGCCCCGGCGGCCGGCTGGCCATCCTCGAGTTCAGCCGTCCCCGCGCGGTGCTCCTGCGCTGGGGTCATGCCCTCTGGCTGGGACTCGGGACGCTGGCCATCGGCTGGTTGTTGACCGGCATCCGCGGCCCGTTCACCTACCTGCGGCGGTCCATCGCCGGCTTCCTGCCGCCCGAACAGTTCCTCGCGCGGTTGCGCGAGCATGGCTTCGCCGACGTTGCTGCGACGCCGCTCCTCGGCGGCGCGGTCATCCTCTATCAAGGCATGAAGGGTGGCGCCAGGCCCCATCAGAGCTCTACAGGGGCCTGGCGCCAAAAGTACCAGGTCGAGGGTTCGCATGGCATTTCGTGATCTGCGGGAGTTCATCGCGGCGATTGACGCCAAGGGGTGGCTGGCGCGCGTGAAGGCGCCGGTGGATCCGGCGCTGGAAATTACCGAGATCACGGACCGCCTGTCCAAATCAACGTCGCACCCCGCCGGCCCCGGCGGCCCGGCGCTGCTCTTTGAGTCGGTCACCGGCGCCACGATGCCGGTGGCCATCAACCTGTTCGGCACGAAAGCCCGCATGGAACTGGCCCTCGGCGTCTCGTCCCTCGACGACATCGCCCGGCGGATTGACGAGCTGTTGGAGATTCCCAAGCCGCCGTCGGGACTGATGGAAAAGCTCGCCCTCCTGCCGAAGCTGGCGGAGCTGGCCCAGTTTCCCCCGAAGGTGGTGTCGCACGCCCCCTGCCATGAGGTGGTTCACCTCCTCGAAAAAGGGCCGCTTATGAAAGCGGCCCTTTTCTCGCTGCCGATCCTGCAGTGCTGGCCGCAGGATGCCGGGCGGTTCATCACCTTGGGGGCGGCGATCACGCGGAACAAGGCGACCGGCCGCCGCAATGTCGGGCTGTACCGCTATCAAGTCTACGATGAGCGGACGCTCGGGATGCATTGGCAGCCGCACAAAGACGGCGCTGGGCATTGGCGCGGCTACGCGCCGGGCGAGCGGATGCCGGTGGCGATCGCCTTGGGGGGCGACCCGGCCGCGATGTATGTCGCCAGCGCCCCGCTGCCGGAGGGGATCGACGAGTACTTGTTCGCTGGATTCCTCCGGAAGGCCCCCGTCGAGCTGGTGAAGGCCAAGACGGTGGACCTCGAAGTCCCGGCCCACGCCGAGATCATTCTCGAAGGGTACGTCGAGGTGGGGGAGCGCCGCGAGGAAGGGC